>CAMWGS010000127.1 GCA_947173865.1 uncultured Ruminococcus sp. | reverse complement strand
ATTGCCTGAACTTAAGAGTACTCAACACCTCCTGAAATGAAAGATTCAGCGGTCTCCCCTTCTTCCTTGACTTCGGGAAAAATTTTCTGTATAGTGGTGTGAATTTCGTCAGCCCATTCGTCAACGTTTTTTGAACAGTCGGGATTGAAAGTTGGTGTCCAGTAACGTTCAACTGTCAGTTTACCGTCACTGAATTCAAGCCAGTGACCAGGCATAAGCTTTTTTAAACCTTTGAAGAATGTATCTTCACCAGCAACGTATGTCAGTGACATATAAATCTGAAGCATATCGGTATTCAGTTCTTTTACAAAACCATCCTGCTCAATAATTTTACGTATTGTTGTACCGAAAAGAAGTTTTCCGTCTGCCGTCTGATAGTAATAAAAAGGTTTTGTGCCGAACTGGTCACGCATACAGAAAATTTTACCGTTGTCGTCGAGAGCAAAGGCAAACATACCATAAATATGGTCTGCCATATCGTGTCCCCATTTTTCATAGGACTTTGCTATTATCTGTTTTTCACGTTCATCACGTGGGAGCAGGTCTATTTCCAGTTCACCGCAAAGCTCTTTCCAGTTGCGAATATGTCCTCTGTATTCAAGAATTCTTATCATAAATATCACCTCATTAATATATATGCTTATTATTTAATTTCTTTTCCGTTTTTGTCAATCATTATCATTTTCGTAAGTATTTCATTGTAACCGGTAAATAACATTTTCATATATGCACCGTCGTTTAAACCGTATACTTCCCATACTATTCCAAAACCAACAGTTCCTGTCGGTTCGCCCATGATTTCAACGACCTGACTGTAAGACATTCCTAATTGTATTTCCTCAAAATCTGAAACCGAAAAATTTCTGTTATCAGAATTAACAATGTATTCTGTCGGTTTCTGACAAGTCGTCATCATCACAAGGCTGACAAGCACAAGCAGTTTAAAGTTCTTCATAAATCTGCGGACGGTTCATAAGTTTAACGAGAGCTTTTCTTACGTCACCGCCGTTAAAAAGTATGTCGTTAAGCTGTTCTGTTATCGGCATTTCAACATTGAGTTTCTGTGCAAGTTCATAAGCCACTTTACAACAGAAATATCCTTCAACCGTTCCTACTTTTTCTACAGCTTCTTCGGGGGAGATTCCCTGTCCGATAAGTATTCCTGCACGCCTGTTTCTGCTGTGCATACTTGTACAGGTAACTATCAGGTCGCCCAGTCCCGTGAGTCCGCTGAACGTATTTATATTTGCACCGACTGCCTTTCCGAGACGTGCAATTTCGTGTATACCTCTTGTCATAAGAGCGGCTTTTGTATTGTCACCATAGCCCATGCCTTCGCATATTCCCACACAGAGAGCAATTATATTCTTTAATGCTCCGCCTATTTCACAGCCTTTTACGTCGTCGTTAAGATAAATTCTCAGAGTGTCATTAGCAAATGATTTCTGAATGTATTCCGCAGCGTCATGATTTTTTGAAGCGGCTACTATAGTAGTGGGAATACATCTTGCCACTTCTTCTGCGTGCGACGGTCCTGAAAGTACAACAAGTCTGTCTGTCTGAATTTCTTCTGTAATAACGTCGCTCAGCATTTTAAGACTTCCCTCTTCAAGACCCTTTCCCGTATTCACAATAGTCATTTTTTTATCTGTATATGGTGCGGCAAGTTTTGCAACGTCACGTACAAAAGTTGACGGGATTCCGAAAATAAGAATGTCACAACCCCTGATACAAGAAATATCGCTTGTCATTGCGATACTTTCAGAGACGGGAACTCCCGGAAGTTTGTGTATATGTTCTCCGTGACTTCTGATTTCGTCAATTTCAGACTGGAATTTTGACCATACAGTAACTTTATGCTTTCCGCATCTTTCAGCCATTATTGCAAGGCTTAAACCAAATCCTCCCGAACCAAGTATAACTATGTCTGCCATAAAAAATCTCCTTTCTGTTATCAAATGAGCATATCCGTCATACAGATATGCTCATATCATTATTTTTTTGTAATACTGCTTACGCTGAATGAAAACTTGTTTTCAGTACCGTCAAGCAGTCTGTCGATATTAGGCTTGTGTCTCCATACAATGAGGGCAACCATAGGCAGAGAAAGAACAAGATAAAGTATACTCATTCCCACAGAATAACCCTCAACAATGTGCGACATACAGAATACAGCCACAGGACAATAAACTGATGCAAATATAGAAGCAAGTGAAACATATTTTGATATTGTAAGTATAACCACGAAAATCGCAAATATCGCTATAAATACTCTCAGGTCAATAATAAGGAAAGCGGCAGCTCCCGCAAGTACCCCCTTTCCCCCTTTGAATCCGTAATAAATCGGGAAAATATGTCCTGCAACCGCACCTATTCCTGCTATATATCCTATGTACTGGACGTTGTTGTCAGGCTTCATTCCTGCCTTCATCATACTACAGAACCAGAATGCAAGGTATACGGCGAGAACACTTTTAAGAACGTCTCCGACAAGAGTCAGCAAAGCACAGTTTTTTCCTGCACAGCGGTATGTATTTGTAAGACCTGCGTTTTTGCTTCCCATTTCACGTATGTCCTTACCAGTCATGATTTTTACAAAAATAATCGAGAAGTTACAGCTGCCGAGAAAATATCCCAGTGCAGCGGCAACAATAATTGACAGTAAAACTTTCATCATTTATCATTTCCTCCCCTCTCACGAACTATAAAGCGGACGGGGGTCCCCTCAAGTCCGAATGTTGAGCGTATTTGATTTTCTATATATCTTCTGTATGAAAAATGGAATAAATCTGTTCTGTTGACGAAAGTAACAAACGTAGGCGGTTTGGTGGACGGCTGTGTCATGTAGTAAATTTTAAGTCTGCGTCCCTTGTCTGACGGTGGCTGTACTCTTGTAGTAGCATATGCAAGAACATCATTGAGCATACCTGTTGAAATTCTCATGCTGTTCTGTTCAGCCGTATATTTTATAAGCTCATAAAGTTTGTTTATACGCTGTCCTGTCTTTGCCGATATGAACACAAAAGGAACATATGACATAAAGCTGAAATCATTTTCAAGCTTTGTGCGGTATTCCTGCATTGTCTTGTCGTTCTTTTCAACCAAATCCCATTTGTTGACGGCAACAACACAGGCTTTTCCCTGTTCATGTGCATAGCCTGCAACTTTTGAATCCTGCTCCGTGAATCCTTCGGAAGCGTCAATCATTATTACGCATACGTCGGCACGGTCAACTGCCATATATGCCCTTAATACGCTGTAATGCTCCACTTTTTCAGTAACTCTTGATTTTTTGCGGATTCCTGCCGTATCAATGAATACAAATTTTCCGTATTGGTTTTCAATCACCGTGTCTGTTGAATCACGAGTAGTTCCTGCAATGTCCGAAACTATAACACGTTCTTCACCTGCAATCTTATTTATAAGTGAGGATTTACCTGCATTTGGCTTTCCTATAACGGCAACTTTTATATATTCCTCGTCATACTCTTCCTCTTTTACATCGGGCAGATATTCATATACTGCGTCAAGCATATCACCGGTACCATGACCGTGAACAGAAGAAACAGGATAAGGTTCACCAAGACCGAGATTATAGAATTCGTAAATTTCCATAGGCGGTTCACCAAGAGTATCGCACTTGTTTACAGCAAGTATTATCGGTTTTCCGCTTTTTATAAGCATTTCTGCAACGGCATGGTCATCAGATGTTACACCGCATCTTATATCCGTCACAAAAATAATGACATCAGCCTTTTCTATGGCAAGCTCGGACTGTCGTCTCATTTGAGCCAGTATAACGTCATCGCTGTCGGGTTCTATTCCGCCCGTATCGACAATCATAAACGACTTGCCACACCATTCGCATTTTGAATAAATACGGTCACGGGTAACACCCGGAGTATCTTCAACAATTGAAAGTCTTTGTCCTATAAGTTTATTGAAAAGAGTCGATTTTCCCACATTCGGACGACCGACAACAGCAACAATTGGTATTGACATTTTACCGCACTCCTTTCATTTATTTTTTAGTAAGTTATTCCCAGAATTGCGTCAAGAAGTTCATAACCGTCATTAAGAACCGGACGTATTTTCACACTAAGTTCCTTTTCGACTTCCTCAACTGTCAAATCGTCAAGAAACTCGGTTGAATCCTGTCTGAGCATTGACGTTGAAATCAGGAGATTGTCACCCATACTTTTTCCTTTAAGCTGGGAAATTAAGTCCTGACCTGTAATAAGTCCCGTAACAGTAATAGTTTCACCGAAAAAGTCGTTTCTTATACGGTAAACGTCGCACTTTAAAAGCGGGAAATATTTTTCAGCTTTTTCGGCAAGTCCTTTTATAATTTCATACGGCGAATATCCCGTAGCTATTGAAACATGATGTTTTCCGCCCTCCCATTCGGCAATTTCAAGAGCCTTTTCAAATTCGTCAATAAGCGAGCGGAGCATACCTACGCCGTTTTCATACTGCGGAAAATCTTCATAATATTCCATAGGAGGAAGTTCACGCTGTGCAATAAGAAAAAATTCGTCCGACGGAAAAACAGTTCTTGTACAGAACTTTTCAAGAAAAATTTCCTGATATTCAGATATTATATCAATTGTTTCCGCAGCTGATTCTTTCGTGAAACAGGTAAGCGGAAAAAGTCCGTCACGGAATTTTGTAAGCCCGACCGGTACAACCGCCATACTTGATATATTCGGCATAAGTTTACCGAGGTCTCTTAGTGAGCGTCTGAGTTCGTCACCGTCGTTGAGATTAGGACAGCACACAATCTGACAGTTCAGTTTTATTCCGTTTTCGGCAAGCTGATATATATATTTGAGTTTTTCACCTGCAAAACGGTTATGCATCATCTTGACACGCAGTTCAGGGTTTGTTGTATGCACGGAAACGTTTATATTCAGTTTCATCTTTATAATACGGTCAATGTCAGACTGTTCAAGATTGGTAAGAGTAACATAATTTCCCTGTAAAAAAGAAAGCCTTGCGTCATCGTCCTTGAAATAGAGAGTTTCGCGCATATTCGGTGGCATCTGGTCAATGAAGCAGAAAACGCACTTGTTTCTGCATGACTGTTTTTTGTCCATTAGGAAAGTATCAAATTCAAGACCGATGTCGTCATATTCATCTTTATCAATGTGAACAGAGGATTTAATATCATTACGTATTATTTCCAGGTCAACGGAAGTTTCCGCAGCATAGAACATATAGTCAAGAACGTCTTTGATTTCCTGACCGTTGACAGAAAGCAGGAAATCCTTCGGCATTATTCCCGCACGCTGAGCAGGAGAGCCGTGAATTATACTTTTTATTTTAACCATATAAACACTCCGACTGTCTGATAATTTAAAAAGGAGAGAAGGACTTAACTCCTCCTCTCCCTCTCATGTATCGGATTAAGCCGATTATTCAGCGTCGATTTTAAGAACCTCAACGCCCTTATAGAAACCGCAGTTCTTGCAAACCTTGTGCGGAGCTTTATATGCACCGCAATTGTCGCACTTGGACATTGCCGGCACGTCAAGCTTCCATACAGCAGAACGTCTCTTATCACGTCTTGCCTTGGAAGTTTTTCTCTTTGGTACAGCCATTCTGGCACCTCCTTACAAAAGAGCTTCACAGCTCAGAATTGAGACAATTGCATTCAGACACATTCAAATCACAGCCACAGATCATGCAGAGACCTTTACAGTCATCTTTGCATAAGTTCTTTGAAGGGAGCTGTAAAATGAGGTCGGTAAAAGCAATTTCATTAAGTTCAATGCTCTGACCGTCGGCAACAATATACTCGTCGTTATCATTGCTTACAGAAGGGGCAACAATATGTTCAAAGTCAAAGTGATATTCCCTGTCAAATTCCCTGAGACATCTGTCACAGGTAACAAGCAGTGTAAAAGACACAGAATATTCAAGGTAGACAACGCCTGCCCTGTTGAAAATCCTGCCGTCAACGTTCACGGGAGAAGCGAAAGTGTAGCCATGGATAGCGGAAAGTTCGTCTTCACCAATGGAATAACTGATATCCTTTGATTCTCCTACAATATTGAAAAGCTGTTTTAAATTAATCTTCATAATATAAAAATCCTTTAGAGCATCATAAGTTATATTA
>CAMWGS010000126.1 GCA_947173865.1 uncultured Ruminococcus sp. | reverse complement strand
CTGAGGGGAAGATTCGGCTATAGTCTTAACGGTTTCATATGCACAGCCTTTTCGTGGCGGGTCAATAACGATTATATCGGGTGATAAACCAAGTTCCTCAAATACTTTTCCAGCGTCTCCGCAATGAAATTCAGCGTTTGTGATATTATTATAAACGGCGTTCTGACGGGCGTTTTCAACGGCTTCGGGTACTACTTCAATTCCGATTATTTTTTTTGCCTTTTGTGCCATGGAAAGTCCGATAGTTCCTGCACCGCAGTATAAATCAGCAATTACATTTTCAGAAGTCGGGTCTGCAAATTCAAGAGCCTTTCCATAAATTTTTTCTGCCTGAACCGTGTTTACCTGATAGAACGAAAGCGGTGAAATTTCTGTTTTGTTACCGCACATCGTATCCGAAACAGTATCACAGCCATAAAGCATAATGCATTTTTTTCCGAGAATAATATTTGTTTTGTCGGGGTTTATGTTCATTACAATACTTTTTACATCAGGAAATTTTTCACTTATAATTCTGCATAATGATGTTAACTGTCTTGAAACGTCTTTCCTTACTACAAAGCATAACATTATTTCGTCTGAATAAGTTCCTTTTCGTATATAGATATGACGCATAATTCCTGTGTTTGTTTCTTCTGAATAGGCAGATATTTTTTTTGAATTTATATATTCAAGTACTGTTTCAAGAATTTCCGAAAAAACTTTCGGCTGAAGCATACAATCTGTTATGGGAATAACTCTGTGACTGCGTTCGGCGTAAAATCCGCATACGACTTTTCCGTTTACCGAAGTAACAGGATATTGTGCTTTGTTGCGGTATTCGTTGATTTTATCGGCACTTATAAATTTTTCAAATTTCGGATTGCGACCGCCTATGCGTCGAAAAGCATTTTCTACTATGTTCGCTTTTATTCTGCATTCGGATTCATAATTCATATGCCTGAAAGTACAGCCACCGCACTGTTTGTAAACGGGACAGTCTGCTTTTATTCTGTCGGGGGAAGATTCTGAAATTCTGCTGATAATTCCGTAGGCGTACTTTTTAAGAACCTTTACTATTTTAATTTCAACAATATCTCCAACTGCCGTATCAGGTACAAAGACAGCCATTCCGTCCACTTTGCAAACGCCGTTGCCGTCAGATGTAATGTCTGTTATTTCAGCAGTTACGAATTGATTTTTTTCAAGCATTCGGTTATCTCCTTTTTCTTTGTCATAAGTTGGTCGAAGTTTCTTATATACTCGTACGGAAACTTATAATTATGTATACGGGAAATTTTTCCGTCAGGATATACGAGTTTCGTAGATGCCGCACATCCTGCACCGAGTATGGTTTGTGTTTCGTCCATGATAAATATATTGTAGTAACTTTCACAGCCTTTTTTTGAATATCCGACGTTTTCAAGATTGTCTATTGTATTTTTCTGTCTGTAAAGATAGTACGGCATATAACCGTTATTCATCAGTTTTTCAACACTGTAGTCTACCATTTCTGAAACGGAAATTTCTTTGTTTTCGAGTACGTTCTGTCCGAAAAGATTCGCCGCACGTTTTATAGTCAGTGTATGGACTGTTATATTTTCGGGAACAAGTTCAGTTACTTTGTCGAGTGTGTTCACGAAACTTGCGGTTGTTTCTGTCGGAAGTCCTGCTATAAGGTCGGTGTTTATATTTTTGAAACCTGTTTTTCTGGCAAGTTCAAATGCTTTTATAAATTCATCTCCTGTATGCTGTCTGCCTATTACTTTCAGTACGTCGTCATTTAGAGTCTGTGTATTTATTGAAATTCGCTGACCCCCGAGTTCCTTTATGACACGGAGCTTTTCAGCTGTAATTGTATCAGGTCTGCCAGCCTCAAAACTGTATTCACGAATTTTACCAAGGTCAAAATTTTTCTGTACACATTCCATAATTGTCTTTATATCTTCCGACGGAATTGATGTGGGAGTCCCTCCGCCGAAATATACGGTATCTATTTCTGTTCCTGTTTCCCGTACGATGTTTCCAATTATTTCAATTTCACTGCAAAGTGCCTCAACATATTCGGGAATGAGTTTTACTGCTGTTTTTATAGAGTGAGAAACAAATGAACAGTAACTGCAACGTGTGGGGCAGAACGGTATTGAAACATAAAGACTTACGGCTTTACTGTTGATTTTTTCAAGTATCGGAATCTGATTTACAGCCGTATTATATGCAAGTTTCAGTTTTTCAGGTGAAATTTCAAATCTTTCTGTAAGAATATCACTTGTTTCGTTGAAATTTTTACCCTGATTAATGAGTTCGATAACTTTTTTTACAGGACGTATTCCAGTCATAAGTCCCCACGGAGAAACAATATTAAGTTTGTCGCTTAAAATATGGTAAATAAGACGGCATAATTCATGCTCAACTGTTTTAGTATCGGTACTGTACAGATTTTTTTCGGAATGAAAATTTACACCGTTTATTTTTACATCAGTATAAATTTCAGAACCGTTGACACCTGCAATTATACACGATTCGGCTTTTGCGTCGTTTATATCGTCTGAAAATGAAAATCGTGATGTAGGAAAGAACATTTTCAGCGTTGCTTCTATTTCGTATTTAAAAGAATTGCCGATTAAAATAACCGGCATTTTAATATTATTATTCATATTATCCTCTGAATCTCCTGAAATACGGATTTGAATTTCTTTCGTATTCAAGTTCTGTTTTATCGTCGTGTCCAGGGAAAACCCTGTAATTTCCGTCAAGATTATATATTTTTTCAAGTGACAAAACCATAAGCTCGGGACTGCTTCCGGGGAAAGTCGTTCTGCCGATTGAACAGCAGAAAAGTGTGTCTCCCGAAAACATTACATCGTCGCATATGTAGCATACACTCCCCATTGAGTGACCTGGAGTGTGCAGAACACGGAAAGTATAGTTTCCGTCAGTTATTTCGTCACCATCTTTTATTTCCGTATAGTTTTTTACTGGACTGAACGGCATACACGAAATAAGAGAGGCAAGGGACGATGATTCACTGCCGAGCATTACAGCATCATCGGAATGAATGTATACTTCCGCCCCCGTGCTTTCGGCAACTTCCGCAACACCGCTCATATGGTCAAAGTGTCCGTGTGTGAGCAGGATTTTGCTTAGTTCAAGCTTTTTCATTTTAAGAAATTCAAGAAGAAGTCTGGGATGTCCGCCTATATCAACCGCAATGCACTGATTGGGGGCAGTTTCTGCTATATAGCAGTTTGCACGAAGTTCACCGAGTTGAAGTGTGTGTATATTCATAAATTAATTATCCTCCTTAAATCAGTCAAACAAGGCTTCCCAATGTCCCGAATTCATAGCATTGAAACACATTTCAATTTGTTCCTTGTTATTTTTTTCTTCGGATAAGTCAGGCAGTTCGTCAATTCCAAAATAATCAAATCCTGTTGTTTCAATATTCGGTTTGAATTTTCCGCCGATAACTTCACAATGCATAAATATTTTACATACTTTATATGCATATATGGGCAGATTATGTTTTTCTCTGTCCTGTACAGCAATAATTCTCTTTACAATAACATCAAGTTCTGCTTCTTCTTTGACCTCTTTTACAGTATTTTCCTCTGTTGATATATCTACGTCGCACCATCCTCCAGGCAACGACCATTTACCGTTGGATTCATGTACCAGAAGAATTTTATTGTATTTGAATATAGCTGCTCTTGTATCAATTTTAGGTGTCTGATATCCTTTATCGCTACAGAATAAATCTTTTATCTTTTCAACCGATATTTCTGTTTTGTAACTGAGTATTTCCGCTGAAATATTCCTTATTCTTTCATAACGTTCAATATCAAATTTATCTTTTCCGTAAAACAGACCGCTCTGGGCAATAGCCTGTAGTTCTACTTCCCATTTAAGTCATTTTTCGTTTTTATCCATTATTATATCCTTAAACTGATGAACGGTCAACGGATATAACACCCTTTATTTTTCTGAGTTTGTCAAAAAGATTCTTGAGTTGTTCGGTACTGGAAATAACTATTGTACTTTCAAATAACGCATTGCCGTTTTTCAGAACTCTTGACGCTGAATGAACTATAGGTACTCTTGCTTCAAGCAAAACCGCAGATATGTCGTGTACAAGTCCTACACGGTCGGTTGCTGTGACTTCAAAGCTCGTCTGCAACTGTGAATTACTGTTTTCAGACCACTGAATATCACACCAGCGGTCAAGTTCCTCAGGATTATTACGATTTACGGCAGCTTTATAGTTTGTACATTTTGTTGTGTGTACGGAAATTCCGAAACCTCTTGTAATATATCCCACTATGTCATCGCCTGGCAGTGGATTACAGCACTGTGCAAATTTTACAGCCAAATCATCTACCTTGTCAAGAATAATACTATTTTTTGACGATGCTTTGGGTTTTACAAGCGGTACTAAAGACGATTCTTCTTCTGTATCCGCATAGAGTTTCTGATATTTGTCCTCAAGTCTCTGAATTATTTTTGAGAGCGAAATTCCTCCGTATCCTATTGAAGCATAGAAATCATCAAGTGTTTCACAGTTGTGACGTTTGAAGTCGTCCGAAAGAAAATCATTGTATTCGCTTTCAGGAAGATTAATTCTGTGTCGTTTGAATTCACGTTCAAGTTGAGCCTTTCCCTCAATGATATTTTCTTCACGTCGTTCCTTTTTGAACCATGAGCGTATTTTGGAGCGTGCCTCGTTTGTCTTTACTATGTTCAGCCATGCACGGTTAGGACCTTTGTCACGTTCTTTGCTTGTTATTATTTCACAAATCTGTCCTGTCTGTAGTTTATAGTCAAGAGGAACAATTTTTCTGTCAACCTTTGCACCTATTGTCTTATGACCTATTTCAGTATGAATACGGTAAGCAAAGTCAATTACCGTTGAGTTTATAGGCAGGGACACGGGCATTCCCTTTGGTGTCATTACTACTATATCTTCGGGAGCAAGGTCTGTTTTTATTATGGAAACAATTTCTTCAACATCGTCTGAAGTCTGTTGTGCTTCGATTACCTGCCTTACCCATGCAAGACGCTGTTCCATTTTGTCCTTTCCCTGAATACCCTCCTTGTACTTCCAGTGTGCCGCAATACCATACTCAGCAGTTTCATGCATTGCCCACGTCCTTATCTGAACTTCAAAGGGAATACTTTCCTTTCCGAGTACGGTAGTATGAAGTGACTGATACATATTTGCTTTAGGTGCGGATATATAGTCCTTGAAGCGTGCGGGTATCGGTGTGAACATATCGTGTATAAAGCCCAATGCACTGTAACATTCCTGTTCGGTTGAAACTATAATGCGTACGGCATACTTGTCGTATATTTCATCAATGCTTTTTCCTTTTATGAAAACTTTTTTGTATATACCGTAGATACTCTTTACACGTCCGTCAACTACAGGCAGTTCCGAGAATATGTCCGATGACTGCAAACGCTGTGATATACGGCTTTTTATTGTTTCTATAAAAGCCTCACGTTCTTCTTTCTTGCTTTCGAGAATACTTTCTATTTCAGAGTATGCGAACGGGTCGAGGTAGTGGAAAGATAAATCTTCCAGTTCCTCTTTAACTGCTCTTATTCCAAGACGGTGGGCAATGGGAGCATAGATATTCATTGTTTCAAGAGCCGTGTTTCTCTGCTTGTGAAGCGGACGGTATTTCAGTGTACGCATATTGTGAAGTCTGTCGCAAAGCTTTATTATCATAACTCTTATGTCCTGTGACATAGCAAGAAGAATTTTACGGATATTCTCCGCACGCTGTTCTTCCTTGTTGAAACTCGGTATTTTACCAAGCTTTGTTACTCCGTCAACAAGCATTGCAACATCCTGACCGAATCTTTTCTTAAGGTCGTTGAGGGTGGCAGGGGTATCTTCAACAACATCATGCAGTAAAGCGGCACATATTGTGTCGGTATCCATTCCAAGTTCAAGCAGGATATAGGCGACGGCAAGGGGGTGTATTATATAGTCCTGTCCTGACGAACGTTTTTGTCCTTCATGTGCTTTTGCGGCAAACTGATATGCGGAAATAATTTTACTGAGGTCATATTGTTTGTCGTCAGTTAAAATCTTCTGGATAAGCATCTCAATTGTGAAGTCATCATCATAATCAGGAATGTCTTTAAGATATGATGACGATATTTCATTGCTTTCTGGGATAGGCACTTCTTCCTCAGCTTTTTTTGAATCCATAATAATTCTCCTTTCG
>CAMWGS010000125.1 GCA_947173865.1 uncultured Ruminococcus sp. | reverse complement strand
TCTCGTCTTCAACAATAGAAAACATAACTTTATTATTCTTTTTTATAGTACTTCCCTCAACAATAACTACGTCTTCAATCAATCTATCTGATTTTTTTAATTTTTTTGTTTCTTCAAGACTATATCCATTTATTTTCAAAATACTCTGAATAGTTTCAATATCTGAACTTGTCTTTAAATAATACAAATTATTGTTACTACTATCAACTTCAACCCTGACATTTTCATTATCCTGTTCTGAAATTTCTACAATATCACTTCTGTAATTATAAATACGATAATATCCTTCCCTGATGTTCCACGAAGAATACCCTACGTTCACACAAACATATATACAGTCATCTGTTACATATGAAAAATTTTTTATTGCCTCATTAACGGCAAATTCATTTTCTTTTGAATAATGTAAATAAATAACATCATCCACGCTTTCCACATCGTTAAATAAATCAGACATTTCTTCTTTGATTTTATCTACAATTACATCACGAATCTCTTCATTCGTTACATTTATCATTAAACTACTATCATTTTTATTATCAATGTTTGGAATATCAGGATTTTCATTTTCAGACGGTGTTTCAGAAACTTCAGATGATTCTTCCTGATTGTCCTGTACAGGAGCATCAACATTAATGTCATTCTGTTCTTCATCTGTAATACTGCTATCAGCATCAACACCACTGTTTACAGCTGACACTTTTGAAAGTGTCAAAGCAGACACATTATTTATACCACTGAAATTTGTCACTGACATAAATGACAATGCTGAAACAAATGCAGCCGCTTTTTTAAGTTGTTCTTTTTTATTATTCATAATAACCACCTCATATTACTTTCTTTTCTTAATAAAAATTACAATTCCTGCTGTCAAACATATCATAAAAGCAGATACTGCAATCATAAAAATTTTGTTTATACCTTTTTTTATTATCTTCCGTTTTATTTCCGTAATTTATAACTGTAACTGTTGTTTTTGTATCTGATACATCATCTGAAAAAGATAAATCAACATCAGATGTAATTTCGGAAGACGTTATTTGTATGCTCGTTTCAGCAGAAACATTTTCCAGTATTATCGAAGTTTCCTATCAAAAATGTTCTTCTGAAATTCAAGCTATAAAAATCACCGGCTTTCACATCTTCAGGTAATATTACATTAGCTCTTACCAACAAACCATTATAATTTATTTTTTAATTTGCCAAAGCAGGAATATTATACAAGACAACATCAGATGTTTCTGAAGTACCTAATTCAAAACTCATACCACTCATATTACTCACCTGTTCTGCGTCGGTCAGATATTCATAAGGCAAATATTCAAGGTTTTCATCTTTTTCAAGCAGAAAAGACAACATTAAATAGGGTATTTTCTGTATATATGTGAAATCATTCTGTTTTCCGGAATATCATTTATATCAATTTCCTTTGTTTCTATCAGCAGATGTATATCACTTGGTGTTTCATAAGCAATGGCACAGAAATCCTTTTCTGAAAGACATATTAAAGTTGCAAATGTCAATGAAATAACAATAGCTAAATTAATTATCCTATGCATAAATTATCCTTTATCTGTTTTTATAATGCAACTTTACGACGTATTGCAGACGGGTCACCATGTATCACAATTATATTTTCTGATATAATAAAATCATCATTTTCCTTATGATGTTCTTCATATGTACCATTACTCTCCTCTGATACAAGAATGGTATTGCTGACATTTAATTCTTCCTGCTTAGGGGCAAGAACGGTATTGCTGACATTTGATTCTTCCTGATTCGACAATGAAGAAACAATATTGTTTTTGCTATTATAAATCACTGCATTTTCTGAACTGTTGGAATTGCTATTTTGATTTATTATAAAATAATCATTCTCATCAGAATTCTGCCTTTCTTTTCTGTTGCTTATTTCTGACTTTATTATGGATAACAGATTGAATTTTACTGAAAGCCATACAGTAAGAATAAAAAAAATAATTCCGACTATCAGAAAAACAGTTGAAATACTATGCCATGATTCTGGATTCATATTTTTCTCCTTTCAGTTAATCAGAGTACGCCATTCTTATTTTTTGCTTTACAGCATCTATATTGAAGTTCTTTGATATGTTAATTGAATATTTATTAAGATATGTTACTTCCCCGTTACTGTATATTTTTTCATCTATACTGTCAATAATTTCCAGCTGACTCTGTTCCGTAATTCCAATCTGTCCGAATTTGGCTGAATATCTTGAAAGAAGTGTGAGAAGGGTCTGACATACTCTTGCACTTACCACCTCATTTGGTTCGTCTATATATTCAGCCATTTTTGAAACATTGTTCCACATCTCATTATAAAACGCACTGTTATCAGTGCCATCACGTTCTTTCCTGTCTATTTCCGCATAAAACTTTCCGATATTATAAAATATCACGGCACGGTTATATGACTCGGCATCTTCCCTTCTGAATTTTCCATTATTTACGGCCTTTTCAAACCATTCATAAGATTTTGTTATTCTTGCTTTTTCAAGTTCCAAATCATTTAGATTTGAATCAACCGGATAATAATAAAGCCAATAAGCATTTCCGATTTCATACATACACTGACCATAATTACTATCTGTTTCCTTGATTGAATCAAGACTTTTTATCTCATTTATAATAAAATTATCTTCATCTGAGTCAAGTTTTTCATCGTCAGTAAATGTTTCTATAAGCTTGGAATAAACATCATTTTTATTTGTATGGTCTATCTTTATAGCTTCAGCATAATTTCCCTTATTTATATTTATGCTATAATTATTACTATCATTTTCTTTGCTGAGGGCATCTGCCCTGTAAGCAGAAAAACCTGCCACAGAAAAACAAACAGCAGATACCACAAATGATAATGCAATATATTTCAGATTTGAATGTTTTTCTACACGACATAAATCCCTGTAAATCGCATTGCAGGACTGATAACGCTTTTCGGGTTCATCTTCAATGCATTTCAGTATAATTTTTTTCAGTTCAATATTTACATTCTTATCAAATATAAAGCGCTCATTTGAATATAATGCTCTTGTATCATTTGCAACTTTCTCAGGTTTTTTTCCGCAGAGCATATGATAAAAAGTAGCACCTATATTAAAAATATCCGACCTCTTGTCAATATTCGGACGCTGTTCATACTGTTCACGTGAAGCATATTCGGGAGTATAACCAACAACACCGGATTCATTCCTTATTGCTGTACCAAAATCTATGAATTTTAGTCTGATACTTTTTTTATGCACACCATCCATAAGGGTATTGCTTGGTTTAAGAACCATTATATTTTCCGGCTTCATATCGCTGTGAACTCTTCCCGTACGATGAAAGAATTCCATAAAGGAACATATTTGTTTTGCCGACTCTATAAACATATCATATGGCATAGGACCGTTTTCAAGCATTTTGTCCATGTTTTCACCATCAAGAAAATCCTGTACTATGTAAAAATTATATCTGTCATTTGGAATTGTATCTATTATATTCGGAAGAAACTCATTTGACTTGTCCTGTTCATACAGTTCACTTATCAGTTTTGCTTCTTTTTTAGCAAGTTCATATACAGCAGAATTTTCTTTGCTTACCTCTTTTATGGCTCTTACAGCCCTTTCAGCCTGTAAATCATATGCCTTATATACTATTGATGTACCACCACGCCCTATTTCTTTTTCTATTTCATAACGATTAGATAGTATATTATACATCAAATATCAATCCCCTTTGTATATTTCAATGCCAGTGCAGTTATATTATCACTTTCCTTACGCTGAATGTTAAGTCCCAGCAAATGTTCAAGATTTGATTTAAGCGAACTGCCGTCGTCATTTATATCAGGACTCAGATATGTCAATATCTCATCTTCTGTTATCATTTTTCTGAATCCATCTGAACATATCATATATACACAATCCGTTTCCGGCTGTTGTATTATAAAATCGTATATTCTGTTTTTAGAAGCAACACCGATACAGTTGGTTATCTGATTTTGCCTTTTATCTTTACGTGCCTGTTCTTCTGAAATAATACCACGCCTTACTTCTTCCGCCACAACCGAATGGTCCATAGTTACCACTTCAAGATGGTCGTTAAAAATCTTATAAAGTCTTGTATCTCCCACATGGGCAGTAAGAGTAATATCAAGAACAGGGTCTATAAGAAGAGAAGTAAGAGTTGTACCCATAGCTTTTCCGGGTTCTGTATTATCTATTATATCATCATTAAGACGATGAAGACATTCGTCAAGACTCTGTCTTATTTCAAGAACACCTCCTCCGTTTCTGATAATTACCGGATATTCATTTTCAAACCATTCTGAAATACCTGATATAACAAACGAGCTTGCTTTTTCTCCTCCGTAAAGCCCACCCATTCCGTCGCATACGGCAGAAAATAATATTTCCTGTTTTTTATATTTTGCAATCTTTATCAGTAATGCATCCTGATTTACAGTTTTAACGATTCCTTCTGTTGTTACATAGGAAAAATTGTACATAATTATTCTCCCAATCAGTTTTCAATAATAAAGGTATATTTTTCTGAATTTATAAACAGTGAACATCCCGAAAAAATTTCCTTCTTCATTCCCATAAATATATCAACATTTTCAAGTTTCAAAGAATAGCAGGCAGTATTTTCAATAAACAATGCTGTCCTGTTATTTACAGTTTCCATAGAAAATACTACTCCGTAAATAGAATCATCTGTAAAAGGATACTGCATTACTTTAAGAGTACTGTTATCCGAAACATTTCTGATATATGCGAGTGTCCTTGTTTCCGGTGACTGTGAAACTACAAATGTATGATTTGTAACGCTTTTTTGAGGTGGTTGCTGTATTATCACTGTGTGCTGTGATGAAATCTCCGATTTTTTCACTGTATGGAAAGTATAGCAAGTACGGTAAAAATAAATCCTGTCCCCGTCATTCAACGGTACACTTGATATAATTCTTTTATTAAAATCTTCATTAAGAAAAGTACCGTTTCTGTCATGCCAGCTGGAAAGATAATAAATATTATATTCCTTTTTTATTTTTGCGTGTTCACCTGAAACGGTCGCTTCATCTATAACGAGCGATTTAGGTTTTACCCTGCCTATCGTAAAAGGGTTATCATCAATATATATTTTCTTGCCATCAGGGTCAATAAGATATGCATCAAAAATTTCTTCTGAAATATCACATGATTTTTCTTCCGGCTGTTGTGGTTCATTTTGTTCCGGCGGAATAAATGTCCCCCCTTCATAACGTTGCTGAGTTTTCGGAAGAGAGGATTCTATATGATGATTTTCATTTTGTTCGACAGGTTCAAACTGACCCGATGACTCATTAGTTTCTGTTGAAGATATTGAAGTATTATTTTCAGCTATTTGTTTATGTATATTGAATTTAGAATCATTCACATATACAATACTGCTGGGATTTTTAGAAATTTTTCTGTATTCTTTTGCAGGCTTTTCAGGCTCATTTTCATTAAAGAAATGTTGAAGCGAATCCGGTGAAAAAGTCTGGATTTTTGATTTCCTACCCTGAAATCGACTAAGATACTCTTCATATTTTCCCATATAATTTCCGTCTTTTATAATAACGTCTTTTGCATTTTTATGTATTTTCAGTAAACATTCCGGAATATCCATACTTATTGGTCTCGGTGACTGAACAGGAACAAATGCCATTAATATTTTTTTACTGTTATTATGATAGTACATATACTTAGGGTCACATATAAGATTTTCAAACGGCAAGCTTGCCAATTTGCAGAATGAAGCAATTTTCTGTATACCCGAAATAATATCAAAATACTGTTTCTGTTCCAGCCTTGTCTTTATATATTCTGACAACGAAGTAAGTCCGCTTATATCAAAGCTTATTTTTGTTGTTGTTCCGTTCTTGGTACAATTAGGAATAACGAAATACTCTTTATATGCTTCATTTTTGAACATATCCAACTGCGTATAACTTATTTTATCTTTTCTTCCGAGAGTACATATAAGATAAGTATTGTTACCCGAAAATATGGTTCGGAATCCCATTATATAACCTCCTATATTTATTATAAAAAATATCAGCTTATCACCATTATATCACAATCCTTTCCAAAAATCAACAGTTATAAACAAAAAAAAAAGAAAGCAATTTTATGTACATAATGTACAATAAATTCCAAAAAACATTCCTTATTCAGTCCTCTTTTACCAATCGCCGGGCCACCGAGACTAGGCAGGTGGGG
>CAMWGS010000124.1 GCA_947173865.1 uncultured Ruminococcus sp. | reverse complement strand
CAAAGAGAACTGAGCGAAATTGACAAATGCTGTGAAAAAATTGCCGACGAACTCGGTTTCCCTCTCATTGTAAAACCCGCCAACAGTGGAAGTGACGCAGGAACAAGTTTCGCAGACAGTCAGGAATCTCTTGTTTCCGCTGTAAAAGTTGCATTTTCAAACGATAATAAAGTTGTCGTTGAAAAGTTCATTGAGGGACGTAAACTTGAAGCTGCTGTTTTCGGATATGATTCACCATTTTCCTCGTGCATAGGTGAAATAACGGAAAATATCCGTACCTATGACCCAAATGATTTCAGTGCGACTTCGGGTGACGACCTTACCGTACCTGCCGACCTGCCGAACGATGTTCAGAATAAAATCCGTGAAACTGCTGTGCAGGCATTCAAAGCACTCAACTGTAAGGGCATGGCAAGAATTGATTTCTTCCTGACAGATGACGGTGAACTTCTTCTCAACAAAATCGGCGTTGCTCCGGGTCTGCGTAAAAACAGCATATATCCGAAACTTATGGAACATCTCGGTATGTCTCTCCCATATCTTCTGGACAAAATGCTTGAACAGGCTATAGAAAACGCAGAACGAAACTATTAAAAGAGGTGTGCACTTGAAAAAAAATACATTGATTTCAATTACAAGTATTCAATGGCAGGACGACGAAAAGAGTGAAACAGAACTTCTCACCCGTGCTGAAATAAACTTCAATAAAAACAGTGGTACAATTATTTACGAGGATACCGAAGCAACGGGATTTGAGGGTTCTGTGACGACTATCAAGGTAAAAGGAAACAAAGAGGCTTCCGTAATCAGAACAGGAAGTGCAAACTCTTTCATGTCACTCGAAGTCGGCAACAGACATTACTGCCAGTACGGTACGCCGTTCGGAAGTATGCAGATAGGTATCTACACTCATACCATCGAAAATACCCTCAACGAAAACGGCAGACTTTATTTAAAGTATACTCTTGATATGAACGCTTCTCATCTTTCAGACAATGAGCTGATTATAAACGTTCAGAATACAGATAATCAGAAAGGATAAATATTTATGGATTTTATAAACAAAGCTTCTTCACAGCTCCGTACTCTTATTATCGAAGCTCTCGGAACTGTTACGGCAGACGGCGATGTTCCTGCTGTTCCCGTTCCTGATTTCAACATTGAAATTCCTGCGGATAAGTCACACGGTGATTTTGCATCAAATATTGCAATGGTATGTGCAAAGGCTTTCAGAATGCCACCACGCAAAATAGCTGAACTCATATGCGACAAAATCAGTCTTTCAGGTTCACTCTTTGAACGCTGTGAAGTTGCGGGAGCAGGTTTCATGAATTTCTTTCTGTCAAGGAAATGGTTCTCAGACGTTGTTTCAAACGTCCTTGAGGAAAAAGACGACTACGGAAAAACAGATTTCGGCAAGGGAAAGAAAATTCTTGTTGAATTTGTTTCGGCAAACCCAACAGGTCCTATGCATATAGGTAACGCAAGAGGCGGAGCTATCGGAGACTGTCTCACAAGTGTTTTACAGTGGGCAGGCTATCACGCAGAACGTGAATTTTATGTAAACGACGCAGGAAATCAGATTGAAAAATTCGGCAAGTCACTTTCACTCAGATATATGCAGCTGTGTTCCGAAAAGGGTCAGCAGGCTGTTTATGAATGTCACAGCAATACGGAAAAACTCTGTACCGATATATATTCAAGAAGCGGTGAAGGTCAGGATTTTGAAATGCCTGAAGACGTTTATCTTGGTACTGATATAATCGAACACGCCGCAAACTACTACAAACAGCATCTTTTTGAACTTGAAAACGTCTCCGAAACAGAACGCAGAAAGGCTCTTGTTGACTATGCACTTCCGCTGAATATAGCAGGTCTTGAACGTGACCTCAAAAAGTACCGCATTGTATATGACAACTGGTTCAGGGAAAGCAGACTCCATGAATCAGGAGAAACTATGAAAATTGTGGATAAACTCCGTGAAACAGGTCATACTTATGAACAGGAGGGAGCAACATGGTTCAGAGCCACCGACTTCGGTGTGGACAAGGACTTTGTGCTTGTACGTGCAAACGGTATACCTACTTATGTCGTTCCTGATATTGCATACCACTATGACAAGCTTGTAACAAGAAATTTCGACAAGGCTGTAAATGTTCTTGGTGCAGACCATCACGGCTATGTACCGCGTCTCAAATCCGCCCTTACTGCTCTCGGCGTTGATGCAGACAAGCTTGACGTTGTCCTCATGCAGATGGTACGCCTTGTCCGCAACGGTGAAGTCGTAAAACTTTCAAAGAGAAGCGGAAAGGCAATCACTCTTGTCACTCTCCTCGACGAAATTCCGATTGATGCAGCAAGATTTTATTTCAATCTCCGTGAAGCAAATTCACAGTTTGAATTTGACCTTGACCTTGCCGTTGAAAAGTCCTCACAGAATCCCGTCTACTATGTTCAGTACGCACACGCAAGAATATGTAGTCTTATTGCCAACCTTGAATCAGAGGGAATTACAGTCCCCGAAAGCGCAAATCTCGATGTTCTTGACAATCCACGTGAAATCGAGCTTATCCGTCATATCGCATCATTGCCGAAGGAAATAAACCTTTCTGCCAAGTCGTATGACCCAGCAAAAATCACAAAGTATGCAATTGACCTTGCAACTCTTTTCCACCGTTTCTATGATGCGTGCAGTGTAAAGAACGCTGAAACTACCGAGCTTATGAATGCAAGAATCCTGCTTTGTGTTGCTGTAAGACAGGTTCTTAGAAACGTACTTTCAATACTCAACATTGAAAGCCCTGAAAAAATGTAATCCCGTAAAAATTACATTTTGTATCAAATTAAATTACGTTTTGGTTACAAAATAAGCCCGATGTTTGTAATTTTTATCACAATACTAACACGGAAATTTGTAACATACGTAAAATTGTGGAAAAAAATTAACACTTTGTTAACAAACAGGATTATAAAATATGTTACAATTTGTAATATATCAGAAAGTTTTTATTATTTTTCTTTCTGAAACAAGTCCTTGAAATTCAACTATACTTATTATAAAGAGAAAGGATTCCCGTTATGTCCAACAGATTATTTCAGGGTCTGGTTCATCAGATGCGTGATACTATCGACTCTACAATCGGCGTTGTCGATGAAACCGCCACAATTATTGCTTGCAGTGACCTTACAAGAGTAGGCACTACAAATGAATTTGTTTCGCTCGATTTGAGCGATTCACACGATATTTTTATAAGAGACGGCTTTACATACAAGCCGTTCGGTTCAAGAGTAAAACCCGATTACGCTGTATTTGTTGAAGGCGTTGACGATGCTGCCGCAAAATATGCCAGTATTCTTGCTATAACGCTTTCAAACATCAAGCAGTACTATGATGAAAAATACGACAGAAACAACTTCATCAAGAATGTTATCCTTGACAACGTTCTTCCGGGAGATATTGTCATCAAAGCAAGGGAACTCCACTTCAATGCAGAAATCAGCCGTGCGGTTTTCCTTATAAGAATCATATCCGCCAATGACATTTCCGCATATGACGTAATTCAGAACCTTTTCCCCGACAAAAACAAGGATTTCGTTTTCAATATCACCGAAAGCGATATAGTTCTTGTAAAGGAACTCAAAAGCACAGTTGACTCAAAAGACCTCGAAAAACTCGCCCGTTCCATTGCCGATACACTCAGCAGTGAATTCTATACAAGAGTAAACGTGGGTATAGGTACTGCCGTTGTCGGTGTTAAAGACCTTGCACGTTCGTTCAAGGAAGCACAGATGGCTCTTGAAGTAGGAAAGGTTTTCGATACTGATAAAGTTATTGTAAGTTACGACAATCTCGGTATTGCAAGACTTATCTATCACCTTCCTACCGTTCTTTGTGAAACTTTCCTGCATGAAGTTTTCAAAGTCGGAAGCATTGAGTCACTCGACCATGAAACACTTTTCACAATTCAGAAATTCTTTGAAAACAACCTCAACGTTTCTGAAACTTCCAGAAAACTCTTTGTACACAGAAATACACTTGTATACAGACTTGAAAAAATCAAAAAGCTTACAGGTCTTGACCTGCGTGAATTTGACCACGCAATAATTTTCAAAATTGCCCTCATGGTCAAGAAATACCTGTCAGCCAACCCTGTAAAATTCTGATGATTAAAGACGGCGGACAGCAAAATGTCCGCCGCTGAAAAATTAAGGTAGGTGTAACTTTTTTGGTAGAACTTAAAAACGTATCTGTAACTTATTCAAGCGGTGTTGATGCCCTTAACAATGTCAGCCTTAAAATAAACGACGGTGACTTTGCTTTTGTTGTAGGTTCTTCAGGTGCGGGAAAAAGTACCATGATTAAACTGCTCCTGAAAGAAATTGACGCTACAAGCGGTACTGTTACCGTTAACGGCTATAACCTGAACAAACTGAAAAAAAATAAAATTCCTGAATTCAGACGTACACTCGGATTTGTATTTCAGGATTTCCGCCTTATACCGTCAATGACTGTTTATGAAAACATAGCTTTCGTACTGCGTGTCATTGATGCACCCCCTAAATTTATCCGCAAACGTGTACCATATGTTATCGGTCTTGTCGGACTTCAGGACAAAGTTGAATCATATCCTGACGAACTTTCAGGCGGTGAAATGCAGCGTGTAGCCATTGCGAGAGCGTTGGTAAACGACCCGCAGCTTATCATTGCAGATGAACCTACCGGTAATATCGACCCTGAACTTTCTTACGAAATCGTTGAACTTCTCAAAGGTATCAACGACCAGGGAACTACTATTCTTATGGTAACTCACGAACACGACCTCGTCCGTCATTTCGGCGGACGTATTATAAATATCACTGACGGTGAAATTGTCTTTGATGAAGTAGTTGCAGGAAGCACCGACGAATTGAGCGACTTTGAACCGACTATTCTGCCCGTTCCCGAAAACTTCACGGTTGATGACGGTCTGGACGCAGAAGAACTCCTCAGCGAATCGGAATTTCCCGACATTGATTTGAGTGACGAAGATGAAGAAGATTACAGTGACTCCGAAGAAGTTGCGGACGAAGAAGAAGCTGTCCCTGAAATATCGGAAGCAGTTTCGGAAACCGTGATTGAAGAAGATATAACCGCCGATGATATTATAGCAGCAATTAAAGAAAATCCGCCTTCTGAGGAAAATCCTGAAAATAACATAAAGGCTGACGCTGACGAAATTATTGCGGCTATTATGGAGGAACAGTCTCAGGGAGGTAGTACGCCATGAAATTAAGCGGTTTTAAATATCTTGCCGACCAGGGCGTTGAAAATATCTGGAAAAATAAAATGATGGCATTTGCCACTTTCTGTGTCCTGCTTATATCACTTATTCTTGTGGGAGCTGCCGGACTTTTCTATATAAACATAAATTCAATGATTTTAGGTCTCAGTGACCAGAATGAAATTGCAGTTTATCTTAATATCGGCACACCCGAAGAAAGAGTTTCACAGATAGAAGCGGAGCTTGCAACTCTCGATAATGTAAACAATGTTGAGTATATTTCAAAACAGCAAGCACTTGAACGTATGCAGAATCAGATAAACAGCAGAGGACGTGCAATTTTCAATTATATCGAGGGATACGACTTCATGCCCGACGGTTTCAGTGTGACAGTAAAAAACAATGACCTGATAGCCGATACCACCGAAGCCATAGCGATGATGACCGATATTCAGGAAGTACAATCCTCAACACAGGTTGCGGAATTTCTGAGAGAACTAAGAAAAATGGCTACACTTATAGCAGGTGCGGTTATTATCGCTCTTGCAATAGTGTCAATGATTATGATTTCAAACACGACAAAGGCAAGCGTCTACGCACGCCGTGAAGAAATCCAGATTATGAAATATGTAGGTGCAACCAACGTATTTATCCGTATGCCGTTCTTTGTTGAGGGAATGGTTACTGGACTTTTCTCGGGAACAGGTGCTTTTTTCATAACGTGGGCAATATACCGCTCAGTTTATAGAATACTTACTTCCCAGCCTGCACTTATGAGTGCATTTAATATCGGAAGCATTATCCCATTCGGGCAAATCAGAATGTATGTATTTATATCATATATTGTCGTAGGTGCACTTGTCGGTGCGTTGGGTAGTGTTATAAGTACAAGACGACATCTTAACGTTTAACTGAAAGGAGTACGGCACACAGCCGAATAATATGAAAAAATTATATTTATTAAAAAAACTTTCCTGCTTTTTAATGTGTTCGGCTGTTTCTGCGGGTGTTGTTACATC
>CAMWGS010000123.1 GCA_947173865.1 uncultured Ruminococcus sp. | reverse complement strand
AGAAAACACAGCGGAAATTCTGCTTGACGGCGTTGTCAATCCTGATTCATATCTGCATGAAGTTCCCGTTATCCTCTCAAACTACAACGACGATTCATATAATTACCGTGACCAGCTTGACGAAAATAATCTTTACGTCTATGACAAACTTTCCGCACTTGTAACACCCTCAACCGAAAACATAACACTCACCTTCCCCGAACCAATCTCAATGGAATTTGAACACCGTACTACTTCCGACCGCTTCACAACCGAAGAAAAAACTACCCTCGACATGACAATAGCAAAAAGTTTCATACCTGCAATTGATGCCGTTATGCTCGATATGCCTGAAATCTTCTGGCTTAATCCTCAGTCCCTCTTTGCTCCCAACTTCTCTTACTCGGAATCGTTCAACTTTTTTACGGGTAAATATGTTGTGAATGTACAATCGCTTGTTCTGTCTCCTGCCTGCTATGAATCGTATGAATCAATGGACGAAGTAAACGAACAAAAAGAAACACTCAAAAAAACTATTGACGAATTTCCCGTTGACACGGAAAGTACACGCTATGAACAGCTTAAAACAATTCATGACTATATATGCAACTTTACATACTACGATTCTGATGCACTTTTCCCCTTTTCGCCTGTAGGTTCACTTGTTCAGTCAGGTGCGGTCTGTGAGGGATATTCAAAGGGATTCAAGATTATATGTGACAGACTCGGTATTCCCTGCGTGCTTGTTGTAGGAAACTATACTTCCGATTCGGGTCATATGTGGAATTATGTCAAGATGGACGACGGAAAGTGGTACGCTGTTGATGTTACATGGGACGACCTCGACGGCAAAAACGGTCTTGAATTAAAGCATGACTATTTTCTGAGAGGTTCAGAAAAATTCAATTTAAACCATTCCCCTGAAAACAATTACAACGGTTCATATATTGTCTATCCCGAAATTTCTGAAACTGATTATGTCACAGAGCCTATCGCAACAACAATAACTACTACCACAACAAGTACAACAACTACTACAACTACAACCACCGAAATACCTCCTTTGAAACCTGACCTTACTGGTGACCTTAATCATGACGGAGAAGTTGATATTGCGGATTTGGTTTACTGTGCAAACGCCGTAAAAGGTAAAAAAACTGAATTTTCCTGCGACTTCAATAACGACGGTTTTACCGATTCATTCGATATTGTTCTTATGCGTCAGCTTTTAATAACAAAATAATTATTTATAAGCCTGTAAACAGTAAGAAACTGTATACAGGCTCTTTGTTCTCGGAAACGGCAGAATTAGTTAAAAAAAGATTTATCTCTACTTGAAAACAGTATATTAAAGTGATATAATTGATTTTGGAAAGGAGAATTCAAATTATAATTATTTACAGAAAGGATTGGTTTATATGAACGAAACCGAAAAAGAACTCGAAAAACGTATTGATTATCTTGAAGAATGTATTCTTGAAGAAAAGCCTGTCGGTGCAACCAGACAGATGACAAAAACAGACTACATAACGGCAGGCATAATAACCGCTGTATTTTTCATTATTGTGATAGGAGGTGCTTTCCTATGAACAGGAGTGAAAAGGAAATAGAAAATGAAGTATACTGCGGATATATCCCCGCAAACAAACAGGAACGCACCTACGGCTTTATTGACGCACTTCTGATACTTTCGGGTTACTGTATAGCAACATGGAGCTATACACAGGGTGCATATCTCACTGGACTGGTAGGGTTTAAACAACTCCTTATAACTGCGTTTGCAGGTGCATTTCTGATGCTTATGATTTATCAGCTTCCCGTAATATTGTCGGCAAGATTCGGCATTGATATATGGGTATGGCTGAAAAGCACACTAGGTACACGTGGAGTAAAAGTACTTGCAGTTACAATAATTCTGATTAATTTCCCGTGGTACGCAGTCTGTTGTGACCTTTTTGCGTCGTCAATGATAAATCTCGGTGAATTATTCGGCATAAACGCTCCGCCTATTACTCACAAGCTTCTGCAACTTTTCTGTGTACTGCTCGGCAGTTTCATGGCATGGCGGGGAGTACACGCAATAACAATCACAACCCGTATTCTTGTGCCTGCTCTTGTGGCAGTCGGCGGACTTGTAATGGTGATTGGTTTCCGTTCGGCTGACCCTTCGGACATAATAAATTATAAACCTGCTCTTTCGGGAATGACAGGCAGTACGGCATATACTCTTGCACTTGAAGCAAATTTTGCCTTTGTTATAACACTTGTCGGTGGTATGGCAGGTATTCCGAGACTGTGCAAAAGTGAACGTTCGGCATATTATGCGGGAGTTCTGGGACAAGGTCTTGCAGGTTCTTTTTTTGTGGTAGTCGGTGCGGTAATGGCTATTGCAATGCGTCTGAAAACGGGTGTTGAGTCAACAGACCCCACCGAAATGCTTTCAACTCTCGCTTCCCCTGCTCTTGCACTCTTTTCACTCCTGCTCGTTGCCTTTGCAAATATCGGCACTCAGGCTGTAGGCTCGTACCTTTACGGTGTAATGCTTAAAACCACATTCCCGAAAGCAAAGTATAACATACTTGTCGGAATACTTGCACTCTATGTGTCGGTACTTTGTATATGGGGAAAAATCGTCGAGTATTTCGGAACATTTCTTACAATAAGTGCCTATATTTACGCACCTTTTGCCGCACTGCTGTTTGTTGACTTCTTCTGGGTACGTAAACAAAAACTTGATTTCAGAAGTGCTTTCTCAAACGAAAAAAACAACATCTATTTCTACACAAAAGGTTTTAATATAGTAAGCATTGTATGTTTGATATGTGGCTGTATTATTTCACTTTCCGTATACAATCCCATAACGGCTGAAATATATTCACCGATTCTCTTTAAGCTTACCCCTACAGGTCTTGGCTTTATCTCAACCGCACTTTTATATTTCCTTGTCTCAATTCTTCCGCCTGTAAGAAGATATATTAGTCCCGACACACGTTTTCACCCTGATACAAAACCGTTCGACCGTCGCCGTGAGCCTCCAAGACAGAATATCTTCCTTACTCCTCTTATGTGGCTTGCGTGTAAGTTTCTCACACATTCAGGAAAGCTTAAAATAAACAAAGGTGACAGCAGAGGAATAAAACCACCCTTTCTTGTACTTGGTACACATCAGTCGTTTACTGATTTCTATGTAACTCCGCTTGCATTATTCCCGCACAGAGCAAACTATATTTCCGAACTTGAGGGATTTGAAAATTTCGGTGAATGGATTTACAGACAAGCAGGTTGTCTTGGTACAAGAAAATTCATAAACGACATATCCCTTATACGAAATATAAAACGTGTGCTTGACCGTGGTGATATACTTGTCCTTTATCCTGAAGCACGCTATGCAAATGTCGGTACAAATTCAAAGTTGCAGATGTCCGTTGCAAAAATGGTGAAAAAATTCGGATATCCTGTTGTCACTCTCAACATGAAAGGAAATTACCTGCAATCACCGATATGGAATCTCACCAAAAGAGAAGAAGCACGTCTCACTGCTGATATGACTTACGCACTTACTTCCGACGAAGTGAAAAATCTTTCCGTTGAGGAAATACACAGCCGTCTTTCAGAACTGCTTGAATTTGACGAATACCGTTATCAGCGTGAAAATAAAATTTCCATAAAATACCTTAAGCGTGCGGAGGGTCTTGAACTTCCGTTGTACCAGTGTATAAACTGCAAAAAAGAATTTTCAATGAAAACAAAAGACGCTGAAATTTTCTGTACTTCATGCGGAAAACGCTGGAAAATGGACGAGTTCGGCACTCTTGAAAGCAACGGTGAAAAAATATATATTCCCGACTGGTACGAATGGGAAAGAACTCAGGTTATCAGTGAAATAAAGTCAGGAAAGTATGGTCTTGCCCTGCCTGTGAAAATTCAGGCACTACCGAATGCCAAAAACTTCATCGACTACGGTAAAGGAAGACTAATCCACAACCATAAAAAATTTACACTCAGTTTCGTTAATTACAACGGCAACAAACAAATCTCTCTTGAATTTACAAACAAGTCCATGCCAAGTATCCACACGGAATACAATTACAGGGGTCAGGGACAGTGCATAACCCTTTCAACTCCCGACAATACATATTTTATATTTCCCAAAAACTCGGACTACGGTTTCAATGCCACTAAAATTCAGTTTGCCGTTGAATATCTCTATTCAGAATGATATATTAAAAACAGTGTTTCACATAACACTGTTTTTTTATTACCTGATTCTATAGCAGTACTGAATTTCTTTAAGTTCTTTTCCGCCTATGTTATCATTCAGAAATTCACCGCTTTCTATAAATCCGAATTTTTCATAAAATCTTCTCGCAGGACTGTTTGCCTCAAGTACCCATAAAAAAATCTCGTTATATCCCGAATTTCCGAGATTTTTTATTGCAGAACCAAGTAATTGCTTTCCATATCCTTTGCCGATATAATATGGAAGAATATAAATCGAAATAATCTCACCCATTCCGCTGAACTTCGGAAAACGTGATTCACAGTAACTTGACGTACCTATAATACGACTGCCGTCAAACATCAGAAGTGTGTTTCTGCCGTCCTTGTCCAGACCTGAAGCCCATTGTCCTACAGGTATACTGTCCAGATAACTCTGCGGAATTATATCCTTATAGGCATATTTCCAGCTTTCTTCATAAATACGGCTGATTTCAAGCCTGTCATCATTTTTTGTCATGAGTCTTATTTCCATAAATAAAAACCTCCGTTTTTTATTCAATATTTGTTTATAATCAATAAATATACAATATATATTTTGTCTGTTTATACAAACTTCAAAAAATTTTCGTCTTTTTCACCATTTAAAATCACTTGTTTATAAAAGCACTGAGGAGGTACTTTTGTATGAAAAAAATTTTAATATTAACAGCTTTGGTGGTTATACTTTCAGGTACAGGGTGTGCTAAAAAAACCAAGAAAAATACTCCCGAAATTCCTTCCGAACCAAAAGGCGTTGAAATTACTCAGCTTGTGTACAAACAGGAACATATTTCGTTTCCCGAAGATATGACGAAGCGAAGGGGTCTGTACTATCATGACGGTGTGAAGTTTGTCTACAAAACAAGGAACGACGAAATAAAAATAATGTCCTATGACGAAAACATGAACGAAAAAGAAGCTTTAACCCTGATAAGCGGTGACGATATTCCGTATGAGGCTTATTTCTGTACAAAACCCGACGGCAGAATAGTCATACTCTGTCTTTATGTTGACTATCCCGAAAAAAACGTAACAGATTTTGAGGACTTCGGTAAAAATGCCGTTGTCACGCCTGAAATACGCACATACTCACCAGACGGTGAACTTCTTGAAACCCATGAAGTAGACGGCTTTCACAGATACGCAGATTTCAACTATATAGACGGCTTTTACGAATACGGTGAAAATTACGTCATCTCGTTCTGTGACGACTTTGCTCTTGTCATGGCAGACGGTAAAATATTCAATATCAACAACGACAAGCAGAATATAGTATTTGCTACCGATACGGAGGGGAAAACATATGCTTGTGACTGGAAAAAATATTCAGTTTCCGAAGGACTATCCGTCAACAGTAACAACGCAAAGGAATACGGAAAATATATCAACCGTACAGGCTCTGTATTCAGGGGTGAGGGCAGTTTCAAGCTGTTTTTCGTCATGAACGAGGGTATTTTCGGTCTCGACTACAATGACGAGCTTATTCAGATTCTTGACTTCACCGATTCAGAAATTTTACCGTCGGGGATATCGTACGCCTGCTATGGCGGTGAAGGAAAATTCATTATCTGCGGTGACAGTCAGACACTTGCAAGCGGTATGTTCTTTGATATGCTTACAGTACGTCCCGATGACTATGTGAAAACCAAAACAGAACTGACTTTAGGCTGTATGGAACAAAGTTACAATTCCGAAAAAATAGCCACGATGTACAGCAAGCAGAGCGACGACTACAAACTGGATATAAAAAAATATGAGGATATTGACAACTTAAAGCTTGATGTCCTCAGCGGTGACGCTCCCGACCTTTTCGTATATATGGACTCGTCTTTCATGTATCGTTATGCCAATCTCGGAGCATTTGCAGACCTATATGACTACATGGAAAACAACGACGGTATAAAACAGGACGACATTCTTGAAAATGTATTGCAGGCTTATGAATACAAAGGCGGTCTTTACGGTATTCCGGCAGGATTCACTCTGTCGGGTGTACTTCTTGCAAACAGCGATGTTATCGGCAGAGAATACTCATACTGGAATTATGA
>CAMWGS010000122.1 GCA_947173865.1 uncultured Ruminococcus sp. | reverse complement strand
GGGGAACAAAATAAAATGTTATTTTATATAATTAAAAATTAATGGCGTTTCGTCCTGAACTAAATTCTTCTGAATGATATAATAAAATTAAAATTTAATCACAGGAGGAATACATATTTATAACGACACGAACGAACAGATGCTTACAGCTGTAAATCAGGGACTGGTCAATATGAATCTTCAGCCAACAGAGCAGCTTGCAGGCAATGTCCTTACAATGATCTATCCGTTTATTGCTAACGAAATGAACAAAGCCACACAGTCCAATCAGATCGCCGTAAATGCACTGAATATGGTGCAGCAGCTCATGTTGCAGAATCAATTCCAGATCATGCAGATAGCAAAGCTGAAACAGAAGCACAATGAAATGCCCAGATTATTTGCAGAAAATCCTGTTACCGGCTGCGGATATTGTTTGGATAACGGCAGGGAAAAGCAAATCGGCATTATCAAAATCAACAGCGTATATGAATGTACCGCTGAAAAAAACAGAAGCCGCAGGAAATTTAAATATGTATTCTACAGGGATTCAGGCGGAGAGTATCATCATACTGTTGTCCCACTTGACAAGCTGGCAGGCAAGCATCTCCTGACGCTGTTTGAAGGCTTTATCTATGTGTGCAGAAGCAAGGAGCTGGCAAATGACTATCTTGCTCATTGCATCAATAATTTTCAGAAGCCTGATTCTGTATTTTTTCCCGAATATCCGGGATTCGTTTTCTTTTTCCATAAAAATAAAGAACGAGCAGTGTTTCACTGCAACAACGGATTATTTGAAATGGAACTTTTGAAAGAATGCTCCGTTCATTACATGAAAAAGGTCATTTCAAAAGGAATTCCGTCCCATGGAGAGCTGAAAAGCATCACTGAAAAATATCTGAACACCAATGAAAAACGGTTTCTTTTCATGTATGCCGTCTGCGGAGTTCTCTCATCATTTCTCAAAGAGATACACTATCCAATGGAGCAGAATCTTGTTATTTCAGCTCCGAACGCAGCAGCAGTCCGTCTTGCTTCTTACTATTTGCAGATATTCAACAGAGGAAGCAATCCTCTTTCATTCGATTCAAGCAAGAGCGATATCAGAAAAGCTCTGCTTCATTCCAAGGATGAAACTGTTGTCATAAGCGATTGTAGTATTATTGACAATGATGCAAGAAGAACAGATATGCTCCAATATATCCTCATAACGAATGACAGCAATGAGTGCCAGCCACATAATCTTGCGATTTTTTTCCTCTCACGCACAATATATGCTGCCGACTGAGATGGCAATCTGCCTTACGCTTCCCGACGATTTTGCCATATCAATGACAAAGGCAGAAGAGATTGAAATGTGCAGGGCGTTGGACTCCGTAGTAAACTATATCACAGATGCCATCTGCAATAATTATGCCGCTTTTAAGAAATTCATTACGGAGGATATAGAAAGAAACATGAACGGCACGGAAATATCATTTGATAACATTGAAACAAAAACGAGTTTCAGTATTATTTCATCGATTCTTTTTTATCTGATGTATCACAATGAATCAATTCATGTGAAAGAGGATTCTTTATGCAGTATGGAAGCATTCATATCAGACACATTGATGAATTCAAATCAGATTACTGGCAGTTCTGCTGATGCAATAGCTGAACAGTTTATTAAGGCACTGAATCAGGCTATACGGGAAAACGAGCTGAAAATCCTAATACACAGCAAGAAGATGAACTACGTCCCGAACGCACATCAGCTTATCATTAAAGGAAATTTGCTGGTAATGGAGGAACAGATTATCAATGAAATAATAATTCCACACATGAGAACAACGGACAGCGTATGCCGTATTCTGAAAAGTCTTGAATCGGGAGGACATTTGCATTCCACCAAGAAAAAACGCTATCTGCTTACGGTGTACACAAACGGTAAAAGTATAAGACCGACATTTATTGCTTTACACAGTGAGGGGATACTTGACCTTGACGTTGAACGACTTATTCGTGAAAATCAATATTCTGAGTGGTTCACTTCTGATATAGTCAGCCGGGAGTTTATTCCTATAATGATAAATAGAATCGGTCAGACAGCGTATCAGCAGTTTGATTTTGAAAAAGCCACCAATATGCATTTCTTTGCAATCGGGCAGAGCGGAAGCGGCAAAACCCATTGCTTGACAGAAAGAATGTGTTCTCTGCAAAAATTACACCACCCTATTATAATCTTAGATACAAGTGATTCCTTTACTAAGGAATCTGTTCTTGAAAATCTTTCAGCTGACAGTGACGAAGCAGCTGTGCAGAAAGTCAGAAAATATATCAAAAACCATATCATTTTTCACAAAATCGAAGAAAAAGGACTGCCTGTTGACATACTGAAATTGGATTATTCCCAGAATAAGGAATCAAAAATCAGAGAAATTCAGTCTATCATCGAATCTCACAACTCAAATATGGGTGTAAAGCAGAAAGCTACTGTGTATAGGGCAATAAACTGTATGGTCAGCGAAAACAACATTGATATGGCCAGGCTTTATGAGCTGCTTACAAGTGAGGATATTCCATACAATCTCGCTGAACAGCTTATGGATACTCTTTCATGCTTCATGAATTTTGAACGTAGCGAAAAGAACTGGGGAGAATTCATTGACAAGAGCAATGATATCATCATTATCTCTACTCATGCAGTTTCAGCAAGCGGAGGTTCGGGACTGATAGATATGCTTCTCATGTCATTATTCTGCTATCAGAGAACACATCCGGACAAGCATCTGAGTATTTTTATTGATGAAATAAAGTATCAGAATCTCAGTCCAAAAGGACCGATTGCGAAGATTCTCACAGAGGGCAGAAAGTACCATATCGGGCTGAACTTCGCTGCACAGTATCTGCCATGTACATCGACTGAAACAACAATGGTTATGGAAAATGCCGACATGAAGGTATTCTTCCGGCTTGACGGAAAAGCCGCATCGTCCGCAGCAAAGCAGCTTGATATATCTCCCAATGCACTTGTTGCTCTTGATACCGGGGAGTGCTATATCAAGGGTAGTTTCTGGAATAATCGGGCTGGCAGAATAATGCCCGGAATCATTCATGGCAGAACATACAGAAACTTTGTCATTCCCGAATATGACTGATATTCCAAAAAATAATCGCTTACTGACAAGGAAGTCGGAATAAATTTCTTCTCTTTGATAGACTTAACATTATCATGTTAGATACCATTTTCATGTTGTTAACAAAAGAACCATCGGATTTTATATGGAAGATTAGGTTTTGATTTCCTCATAAATAAAAATTGCCTTCTCGGAATTAGCCTGAGAGGGCGTTAGCTTGCTACACTCCTATGAAAACAAAATCTTTCTTATTTTTAATGGGATTTCGTCCGAACTACGATTTTTCATTGATATATAATAAGAGTATAAAACATTCTGAAAGGAAGATTAAAATGAATATTCATTATCCCTCAAACACTGATAAGCAGCTCTTTTCTGATTATATCGGTAATCAGATTCAGCAGCCGCAAGTTATGGCAACGCTGGAGGACTGCAGTAAATTTCCCAATACATACATTACCAACAACAGCGTAACTCCTGAAACGGCGTATCTTTTCTTTATGGCTGTTGAAAAATATAAATATAATGTCAGGATGTACCACAATGATGATTTTAAATTGAAGGTAGTGGAGCTAATTGCATTTATCCTTACGCAGGAAATAAAAATTATCGTTCGTCATGACCGCTGGCTTTACTTCTACAATGGTAAGATTTATGAGCAATGTCCCTCAAAGGACGTATTACTTGTGAAAATCCGTGAACTTTGTGAAAATGCTGGACTGGTTTGGTCAAATTTCAGATGCGATTGCTATACTCCTGCACAAGTTTATGATAATGTCAAGCAGTTAGCTCCCGAGCTTGATTACCCTTTGGATATCAGCAGTTATATTGTGATGAATAACGGCATTCTGAACCTTTCCACCAATCTTCTGGAACCTTTTCTTCCAGGACGTTTTATAACTAATATGATAGTTGTGGACTGGAATCCCGATGCAGATTCATGTCCTGTTTTTGACAGCATTATCCATACATATACACAAGGAGACAACATTCTTGCTGATCGTATTCTTGAGGCTCTGGGAGTATGTCTGATCAATGATGCAGTGAAAAAGTACATCTGTTTTCTTGGTATTACAAATTCGGGCAAAAGCTTTCTTCTGAGCCTGCTCCTAAGTCTGCTGAATGACCAGTCTGTTGCGATTATGCAGCCAAATGATTTTGACCAGCGTTTCGCCGCAAGCATGGTTTATGGAAAATCAGTTTGTGCGTGTATGGATATGGACGCCGCTCCGCTGAATACAAAAGCTACGGCATTCTTAAAAAGTGCATCTGGCTTTGATATCATGGGTGCGGAATTCAAGCGTGAAAATGGACTTGTCATGTTCCGCAGCAGAGTACATGTTATTCTCTGCTCCAACTTTGATGTCGTTCCTGAGATTCCTGATGCAGCTATGGACAACCGCAAGCTCGTTATTCCTTTCCAATATAGACTTACCGATGATGTTGTGCCTTTTGAAACACTGATGAATAGTCTGGAAGTGGAAAAGCCGGCAATAGTCAATAAGCTTGTCAAAGCGTTTCTCCTCCTCAGAGCAAACAATTATGAGTTCAGCGGTACCGATTCATGGTATAACAGCTATGTTCCGCCAAAGCCTGTTTCATTCAGTGCTGAGGATTCTGTTGATATGTTTCTCAAAGATCAATACTATATCACCACCGATCCGGGTATGTATGAATTTACCGATGATATGTTTGAGCATTATCAGGCGTATTCTGCGGAGCATGAGGGAATGCACCGTTTTTCCAGTTATGATGCTTTTTCAAAAACACTTAAAACGATACCCTATATCGAATGGCAAAGAATGCGCAAAAATAATCACAGTAATCCGCAAAGCTGTTATAGCGGTCTGGTATACAAAAAGCCTTCTCCTCTTCTGGATGAAATGTAATTTCTGCTGAATATAACAAAATGTCCCTGAGGTGTGAACTCTCAAGGACTGATTTTTATTTAGTTTTTCACTGATTAAGTATCTTCTGAATATCATCATCAAAGGTACAGCTGGTAATGATAATGATTTTTTGCTTATGGTCGATAGCAAATGTGAAATACATCCTGTAGTCTGTTCTGTCCTGAAAACATAAATTCACTTCATGACTGTAAGACTGTACTTTTTCTGGGTTAGGAGGATTTTTTATATATTCAGAAAAAATATTAACAATCATATGCATAACCGTTTTACTTTTTTGAAGCAGTTTGCTGCATGATTCATCTCTGCTTAATGCACTCAGAAAGTCATGTCTGACATATTTGTCTTTATAGCGTATATCATATTCCCAGTAAATACCCTTATTCAGCTGATACTGACATATTTTTGCAAGTAAGTCTTTTTGTTCGGCTGTATATTCTGTATACATGGCATTCATCAATCCAATTTGCGTATATGTTTCTTTCATCATGCATCTGCTCCACAGATCAAATTTAAGAAGTTTATCTTTCAGTTCAATAAATTCCTCACTCTCGGAGCAAATGCCAACAATAAATCTCAGAATTCTGTCAGCTTCACGGATTTCATCCATCGTTTGATACTGTAATACAGCTTCTTCCGCATCAAGCATAAGCTTTTCAATTTCCTGCCTGTATCTCACAACGTCAGGCGATTGAGAACGGAGGCTGAGAATGAAAAAGTTATATAAAGAAATACCCGAAATGACGTTCTTTACGGGTGATACACTGCCTATTTTTGTGATTGAAGTAAACAGAGAAAAACTTGACGATTGCAAAATGAAAATGGTGATTTCAATGGTGAAACCGCCGGAAGAAAATGTGATTGTCAAAGATTGTGGAAATGACGGAAACTGTTTCAGCGTGCATCTGTGGAGTGAGGATACAAAAAATCTGACAGCAGGAACATATCGAATTTCTTTCATAATGACGGACAAAATTGGTCTTAAATATGTGAAACTTTCGGGACTTATGCACGTCCGCTCACTGACGGAGGGCTGAAAATGGATTTTGATTTCAATATAGACAACAGTCTGATATTCGACTTCAGTCAATCAGATGATATGGATTTTGAAATACAGATGCCTGAAAAAGAATACATCGAAAAAAATTTTGTACCATGTACGGTATCTTTTTCATTTCCGGCACTTTTTGCGGACGTTGTATCGATGATTTTCAGAAAAGAAGAAGAGGAGGATGACCTGATTTATGGCAATTGAAAGAACATACATTGATGACGAAAACACAGAG
>CAMWGS010000121.1 GCA_947173865.1 uncultured Ruminococcus sp. | reverse complement strand
TTTCTGGTGGTGTCGGTTTTGTGTATAAGATACAGTTTATGGCAATATCAAAATCACCAAATAACAATTTTTTTTTTTTTTAAAAAAAAATTTTTTTATTTTTTTTTTTTTTTTGTCAAAGATGTTGTTGAAAACTATTGACTTTTAAATCTATTTATGATATAATAAATTCAACGGGTTACCGTTAACAGCCGAATTACTGCGTTTGTCACAGCGGAGCAGTTATATAAAAATAAAATTCGGTGTTTTTACGGGGGGTTAGTAAGCGTCGCTCGTGAAATAGGGAATGATTTTCAGTGAAAAGACTGCTGAGGTATATTATATATCTCAGCATTTCTTTTTTTGCAATAAAAAAATCCGGTTATTATAAACCGGACTTTTTTATATTTATTTTACTTGATAACTCTTACTCTGATAATTCCTTCAATAGCCTTTATATCATTTACAACGGCATCTGTAACATCACCGATAACATCCATAATGGTGTAAGCAAAATCCTTTTTGCTTGCGTTTACCATGTTTTCGATATTAAGACCCTCGTCGCCGACAGCCTTTGTTATAGAAGAAATAAGTGACGGTACATTCTTGTGAATCACACAAACCTTAGTGCCTGTTGCGTTCATGGAAGCGTTAGGAAGATTTACACTGTTTCTGATATTACCGTTTTCGATATAGTCGATAAGTTCATTTGCAGCCATAACAGCACAGTTATCTTCACTTTCGGGAGTAGATGCACCAAGATGAGGAAGAACAATAATATTTTCAACGCCTAAAACAACGTCGTCAGCGAAGTCGGTAACATATTTTGCAACTTTACCGTCTGCAATAGCCTTTACAACTGCTTCACTGTTGATGAGTTCGCCTCTTGCGAGGTTGATAATACGTACACCGTCTTTCATCATATCAATCTGTTCAGCATCAATAGTGTTCTTTGTCTGAGGAGTATAAGGCATATGAATTGTTATATAGTCGCTGTTTTTGTAGATGTCGTTGATATCTGTTACAACTGTTACGGAAGAATCAAGCTGAACAGCCGCATTTACTGAAAGGTACGGGTCATAGCCGATAACTTTCATACCGAGAGCAACGGCAGTATTGGCGATTTTACCGCCGATAGCACCGAGACCGATAACACCGAGAGTCTTTCCGAGAATTTCAGGACCTGCAAACTTTGATTTACCGCCCTCTACTGTTTTCGGAGCATCGGGAGTGCCTTTGAGTGAAGCAGCCCATGCGGCAGCCTCAGTGATTTTTCTTGAAGCAAGAAGTAAAGCACAGATAGCGAGTTCCTTAACAGCGTTTGAGTTAGCACCTGGAGTATTGAATACACAGATGCCTTCTTCTGCACAGCGTTCAACGGGAATATTGTTAACGCCTGCACCTGCTCTTGCAATTGCAAGAAGATTTTCACCAAACTGCATATCGTGCATTTTAGCACTTCTTACCATAATAGCGTCGGGATTTTCGGGAGAATCGGAAACGGCATATTTGCTCTTGTCAAAAATATCCGTACCGATTGCGGAAATTTTATTCAGTGTCTGGATATTGTACATTGTAATAACCTCTTTCTTAAACTGAGATATAGAATACTGTCATAATAACAGCAAACAGAATCAGTATAATTCCACCGAAAAGGCTGATACTTGTTTTAATAACATTCTGTTTCATATGATGATTTTCAAGATAGCATTCCTTTGGATTGTCACCGAAAAATGAAACAGTGAGTTCTTCACCTATATCAAATTCAGGGTTATCTTTTAAAGATATTTCGGTATGCTTGAATTAACTGGTGCTGTTATGACAGTGCCTTTTTTGTTTTTAAATTCAACGACAGGGGTAACCATACCACAGGCGTGGTTAAGAATAATCATATCCCCTATACTTTTCGGGAACTGCTGTTCTGTAACTCTGCCGGTTGAAAACTGTCTGTTGGAATATTTTGTTTTATTCTCCCATATACCGTAAACCATAAATACACAACCCATGAGGAGAACAATAAATATCCACAGCATAATCAAGCGTTTTCTGCTTCAAACTTCTTCATGAACTCAACAAGCTTTTCAACACCCTCAACAGGCATAGCGTTGTAGATAGAAGCTCTCATACCGCCTACAGTTCTGTGACCCTTAAGGTTTTCAAAACCTGCTGCCTTAGCCTGTGCAACAAATTTCTTGTCAAGTTCTTCGTTTCCTGTAACAAACGGTACATTCATGAGTGAACGGTCTTCGGGAGCAACAGTACCCTTGAAGAGTTTGCTTTCGTCGAGGAAATCGTAAAGAATCTTGGCTTTCTTTTCGTTGTGAGCCTTCATAGCTTCGAGACCGCCCATTTTCTTAATCCACTTGAATACCTTTCCGCATACATAGATACCATAGCAGGGAGGAGTGTTATAAAGTGAATCGTTGTCAGCCTGAATTTTCCAGTCCATCATTGTAGGAGTACACTTGAGTGCAGGACCGTCGGCAATAAGGTCTTCACGTACAATTACAATCTGAACGCCTGAAGGACCTACGTTTTTCTGTACACCGCCATAGATAACGCCGTACTTTGTTACATCAACGGGTTCTGAAAGGAAACATGAAGAAACGTCTGCAACAAGTTCCTTGCCCTTTGTGTTGGGGAGTGTCTTGAACTTTGTACCGTAGATTGTGTTATTTTCACAGATGTAAACATAGTCTGCATCTTCGGGAATATCAAGGTCAGAACAGTCGGGAATATAAGAGAAAGTCTTGTCTGCGGAAGAAGCGACTGCAACAGCCTCGCCGTACTTCTGAGCTTCCTGATAAGCTTTCTTAGCCCACTGACCTGTTATAATATATGCAGCCTTGCCGTTCTTCATGAGGTTCATCGGAACGCCTGCAAAAAGAAGTGAAGCACCGCCCTGTAAGAAGATAACCTTGTAGTTATCGGGAATATTCATAAGGTCACGTAAATCCTGTTCAGCTTCCTTGATGATAGTGTCATATGCTTTTGAACGGTGTGACATTTCCATTACGGACATACCTGTTCCCTTGTAATCAAGCATTTCGTCTGCTGCTTCCTGAAGAACTTCCTCGGGAAGTACAGCAGGACCGGCACTGAAGTTATAAACTCTGCTCATTATAAAAAACCTCCAAAATAATATATAAATTAATATAGTATTGCCATACACTTACAATTATACTATTTTTATGAGAATAAGTCAATATATACCTGAGATTTTTTAAGAAAATGTTTCCTTGGGTTTACTGAAATAAAAAGACGTACCCGAAAGTACGCCTTTGATATGATTTTATTTTACTTCAACAGTCCAGCCGAAAGTATCTTCAATTCTGCCCCACTGAATACCTGTCATTGTATCGTAGAGCATCTGTGAGATGTTTCCGATTTTGTTGTCGTTGATTTCCATAACCTTGTCGCCCCATTTGAGATGACCTACAGGGGAAATAACGGCAGCCGTACCTGTTCCGAAAACTTCGTCAAGCTTTCCTGCATCGTATGCGTCGGCGATTTCCTGAATAGTGATTCTTCTTTCCTCAACCTCAATGCCCTTTGACTTACATACTTCTATAGCAGACTTTCTTGTGATACCGGGGAGAATACTGCCCTGTAACATAGGAGTAACCACTTTGCCGTCGATTACAAAGAAAATATTCATTGCACCAACTTCTTCTATGTACTTCTGTTCAACACCGTCAAGCCAGAGAACCTGAGAATAATTCTGTTTGTGGGCTTCGTCCTGACCGATAAGTGACGCTGCATAGTTACCGCCTGTCTTAGCGTAACCCATACCGCCTCTTACAGCACGTACATATTTATTTTCAACATAAATGTTAACAGGGTTGAGACCGCTTTCATAGTAAGCACCCGAGGGTGAAAGAATAATCATGAAATAATACTGAGCTCCCGGTTTTACGCCTAAGAACGGGTCAACAGCAAATATAAAAGGTCTGATATAGAGGGATTCGCCGTCCTTTGAGGGAACCCAGTCCTTTTCGATTTCGAGGAGTTCCATTAGGCACTGCATACCGAGTTCTTCGGGGAGTTCCGGAATAACAAGTCTTTCGTTTGATTTATTGAGTCTCTTGAAATTTTCTTCGGGACGGAAAAGCTGAACCTTGTTGTCTGCTGTTCTGTATGCTTTGAGACCCTCAAAAACCGTCTGACCGTAGTGAAGACACATAGCGGCAGGGGAAAGCTCAATAGTGCCGTAAGGTCTGATTTCGGGGTCATGCCAGCCCTGACCCTCATCGTAAGGCATGATAAGCATATAGTCCGTGAAGATATGACCAAAACCAAGCTTTGCGTCTGGAGCAGGTTTAGCCTTTAAAGTTTCTGCTTTTGTGAATTTGATTTCCATTTTATAAACCAGCTTTCTTGTAAATTAATATTAATCGCTCACTGTGAAATAGTGTTTTTCATAGATGCGTTTGCATATCACAACAGTTGCAGCCGCCGTGCTGACAGCCAGAGCTGTTGCAGTAATTGCAACAGCAATAATGACTTTTCCTTTTTTCTCCATAAGTATAACTCCTTTTATTACCGTTGCCTGACAAAATAACTCTGTCAACAACATATTATATCATACTTCTGATAATTTTTCCATAGTATTCGGAAAAAATTCTGCACAAATAACACGAAAAAAACAGTGCATTTTGCATATATTGTTATGATTCGTATGAACGTACACGGAGTTTTGCACCGAGTTTTTCGGCTATTTCCCTTGAAGCTTCAATTTGTTCCTGTGGTATAACGTCAACTACCGACATAATAACTTCTGCATTTCTCGTCTTTACACAGTCAGCGGTGAATTTCTGCATAGCTTCAAAAGCGTCGGGATATTTCGGACGTGTTACTTTCATATATTCGTCCTCAGTACCTGCGTTGAGACTTACCGAAATAATGTCCATGACTTCACAGAGAGATTCCGCAGTGGATTTTCCGTTGACAAGGTCTGAAAGACCGTTTGTGTTGATTCTCAGTAATGGACATTCGGGAAGTTTTTTAAGTTCCTTTGCCGTTTCAAGAACAGTGTCAAGACGGCAGGTCGGTTCACCATAACCGCAGAAAACAATTTCGTCGTATTTGGTGAGGTTACGTCTGTTCAGGTCTGCCATGATTTCCGAAATATCGGGGTCATGTTCAAGCCACAGCGGGTCAGAACCGTATGCACCGTCTGCCGAGTTTCTTATGCAGAACGTACAGGCACACGGGCATTTGTTTGTGAGATTTATATAAAGGTTGTTACCGACCTCATAAGAAATTGTCATAGTTTTTTTCATTTTTATTACCTCCGTTTTTTTCAGTCAATGTATATTCTTGGAACTCTTTTGGATATTCCGCATACAACTTCATATCCTATAGTACCGTATAGTGAAGCGAGTTCGTCAGCAGTTATGTAGTCGTCACCGTCTTTGCCTATAAGCGTTACAATATCTCCCGATTTTACTTCGGTATCTGAAACATCAATCATAAGCTGGTCCATACAGACCCTGCCGACTATTTTACAGCGTTTTCCGTGTACAAGAATTTCACCTTTTGACGACAGAAGTCTTGAATAGCCGTCAGCATATCCGACCGTAACAGTAGCTATTTTCATTTCATGGTCAGCGGTGAAAGTACGTCCGTAGCTTATGCAGTCGCCCTTGTCAACGGTTTTTACATGGGATACAACTGCTTTTACAGACATTACAGGTTCAAGACCGTCGGGAATGTCAAGACTTATATCAGGGTGCAGACCATAGAGAATAATTCCTGCACGGGACAGAGTACTTTTTGGATTGTTTCTGTAACAGGTAGCCGCACTGTTCATAAAATGAACGTGAGGGAGATTTATACCGTGATTTTTAAGTATATCGTATGTATCACAGATAAATTTTTCCTGTCTTTCGGTATAAGCCATGTTGTCGGGGGTGTCGCTGTCTGCAACGGCAAAATGCGTATATATGCCTTCAATGGAAAGATTATTGATTTCAAGCATCTTTTCTATTTCGTCCGCACAGGTTTCGGGTGTATCGTGCTTAAGACCTATTCTTCCCATTCCCGTGTCAATCTTTATGTGACATCTTAATGGCTCTGAAATGTTTCTGACAAGCATTTCAGCATATTCGGTTGATACAATGCCCTGAATTATGTTGTACTGTACGATTTCGTGGGCATATTCGGGCGGAGTATAGCCGAGAATGAGTATCTCAGCATCGGGACAGAAGTTTCTTACGGCAATTGCTTCGTCGAGGTTTGAAACGGCGAAGTATTCTATTCCACATTCTTCAGCAAGACATCTGCAAATCGGTTCTTTACCGTGACCGTAAGCG
>CAMWGS010000120.1 GCA_947173865.1 uncultured Ruminococcus sp. | reverse complement strand
CCTTAATAATATATTTATACCGCAAATGCGTTACTTATTATTATAATATATAAGTGCAGAATTGTCAAGCATATTATTCGGAGGGAAAAACGAATATTATTCATGGTTTGCAGTGATTTTTATTTTCAGACGGCACTTTCTTCTGTTTGGGCAAGTTCAGAAAGTAGTTCAAGTCTCCCTATGAGTTTAAGCTGTTCTTCTTCGGAAATCGTTCTGAACAGTCGCAGAAGTTCGTTTTCCCTTGCATTTATAAGTTGAATATTGTTATTTTTCGGAATATCAGACGGAAAGTCCTTACCGTCGGTAATGTATTCCATTGAAACATTCAGCCGTTTGCTTATCATACTCAATGCTTTGGGATTTATATTCCCTCTTTTCCATGCCGTTATTACACTCCTGCTCAGTCCGCACATATCAATCATATCAGAAACAGTGGTATTTTTAATAATACATTGTTCTAATATTCGGTTAAATACTTCGTCATAGCTTTCGGACGGCTTTAATCTTTTTGCCATAAATTGTACACCTCACACAAAATTCTAAAATTAGAATTATGCAACTGTACAAAATTCTTATTTTAGCATTAAAAAACATTGACAAATTCTATTTTTGGATTTATAATATTCGTGATGAATATTTCAGAGCATAATTATGCTTATAATATTTTATCACAACAAAATAAAAAAGTAAACAGAAAGGAATGATTTTTTTATGATTGGAAGAAAAATTAAGAACCGACGTGAAGAACTCGGACTTACTCAGCCTGAACTTGCGGAAATTTCAAAGCTTTCACAGGGATATATATCCAGAATAGAAAGCGGAAAATTTACTCCTAAGGCAAGTACTCTGATAGTTATTGCGACATCTCTTAAAATGTCGTATCATGAACTTATTGCCTGACTGTATACGGTATATATGAAAGGATAAACAATGAACAAACTTAATGAACTTGCACACAACATACTTGACAACGGAAATATTATTGCTGTTTATGAGGCGGTAAACATCGAAAATAAAGCAGTCAGTGCATTTGAAGTGTCTTTTGATGAAAATGTCCTGCTTCTGATTTTTGACGAAAAGAGCAGGTGCACAGGAATAATTCTGAAATAATAAAAATTCCCGTATCATGATAAGATACGGGAATTTTTTATCTGTATGTAATTTTTGCCTGTTCGGGAAAAATTTTAAAATGTTGCGGAAGTGATACTTTTTTAAGGTTACGGCAACCAAAAAAAGCACTGTTTCCTATATGTTGTACACTGTCAGGAATTGTGACATCTGTAAGACTTATGCAATTATAAAAAGCTTTATCGCCTATAATGTTAACATTATTTGGTATCGTAATTCCTTCAAGATTGCAACAACACTCAAAGGCATGATTTCCTATAGTAGTTACGCTGTCAGGTATAGTTATATTATTAAGTCTTACACACCACTCAAATGCACTGTTATTTATATTAGTTACACCGTTGGGAATGGTATAATTTCCTGATTTACTTCTTAGGCAGAATATAAGGCTTTTTTTATCTTTACTGAAAAGAATGCCGTCTATATCACAGTATGTTTGATTATCGTTGTTTACTTTTATTTCTGTAAGATAATTACACCATTCAAAAGCATTTTCTTCTATATTAGTTGTGTTTTTTGGGATTACTATGCTTGTTAGTCTTAAGCACCACTTAAAAGCCCTGCTGACTATAGTGGTTACACTATCAGGAATAATGTAATTTCCTGATTTGCCATTAGGGCATAGTATTAGCTTTTTTTTGTCTTTGCTGAAAAGAACGCCGTCTATATCGCAGTATGTTTGATTATTACTGTTTACTTTGATTTGCATAAGACTACTGCAATTATAAAAAGCTCTGTCTTTTATATTGGTTACGTTATTTGGGATTGTAATACTTGTAAGTTTTATGCACCATTCAAAAGCTTCTTCTCCTATTGTAGTTACACAGTCGGGAATAGTATAATCTCCAGATTTACCGTCGGGACATAGTATTAAAGTTTTCTTATCTTTGCTGAAAAGAACACCGTCTATATCGCAGTATGTTTTATTATCACTGTTTACTTTGATTTTTATAAGACTGCTACAATTATATAATGCTCTATCCTTTATCGCAGTTACATTTTCGGGTATAGTTATTTCTGTAACTCCTTTTTCATGTGTATATTTTACAAGTATGCCGTTTTCAATTTCAAATCCCATAATATCAATCTCCTTGTTATTCCGTCAGAGCTTTTCTTCTGTGTACTTCTTCTGTCAGGTCGTCAAAGTAAGCCTGTGAATCTATTTTACTGTAAGCTTCGTTATATTCTTTCCACGCACTTTCAAAGTCGTCACTCATTACTATTTTCGGAAGATAGCGATGTTTGAGGTCGTCAATCTGCTTTGCTGCCTTTGAAGAATCCGTATTTTCGGGAGGAGAATAGCTCCACATCGGAAACCATGCAGGATTTTCAGACGCTTCGTTGAGAAGTTCAACATAAGTCTTTACACCGTATGCGTCAAAGCATCTTTTAACGTCGTCAGAACGGTTTTTATAGAACTCGGACGGCTGACAACTCGGACAATAAGCGTTTATACCGTCCTGATTCATGCCGAAATAGTAGGGGAAATAGTTATAAAGACAGATGTGGTTTTTTGCGTATTCCGAATCCCTCCACTGTTTAGCCTGTTCGTCAGTATGATAGAAAACGCCGTTTTCGTCAACTTCGTAGTCAACGCCTTTAATTCCCCAGAAACGCAGAGTAAGAATTTCGGGTGAGAGCAGGTCATTTAAGAACTGTAAAGCACCTTCAATGTCAGTACAGCTTGTGGTAATTCCGAGTCCTGTCGAATCGTTAAAGGCTGCTATTGAGTGATACTGTCCCTGTATACCGTCTTTTATAACGATACTAAGTGGAATATATGTACATTCGGACGGAAGTTTTCCTACAGCACCGTTAAAATTCCAGTTCTGGTCTACCATTCCGAGAACGTTTCCTGTAGCGAGTTTTTCATAATACTGGTCACAGGTAAGAACAAAACACTCAGGGTCTATAATTCCCTTTGCATATTCTTCATTGAGTTTTCTGAACCACTTTTCAGCGGTCGGAGAAAGATTATAGTCTATAGCTTCAAGGGTTTCAGGGTCAACTATACACGCACCGTCGTTTGGGTAGCCGTCAAGGAACATCGGCGGATTGTCAAGACTGAAAAAGTAAGTATCATTTGCAAGAATTTCATATCCTATATATTTTTCGCCGTTCTCATTGGTCGGATTTGCTTCAATATAGCTTTCAATAAGGTCAAAGTATTCGTCAAGGGTAGTTATTTCGGGGTAGCCTGCCCATTCCAGTACACGTACCTGAATCCAGAAAGCCTCATCATTGTGATTTGTTGCGGTATCATGTTGATAACAGCTTGAAAAAAGTGGGATAGTATATACGTGTCCGTCATCTGACCTTACTCTATTCCACTCACTTTCAGAGTAAAAACTTTTTATATTCGGATATTTGTCCCAGTAATTGTCAATTGGGATAAAAGCCCCTGCCTTTATCAGTTTACGGCAGTTTTCGCCGTCGGGAACGAGAAAATCAGGGTATTTGTTTGAAATCATCATATCACTGAAAAACGTGTTTAAATCTTCCTGCTCGCTGAGCCATGTTTCCTCACACATTGCCCCTGTTTTTTCTGCAATAAGATGTTGAATGTCGTTGTCCTTACTCAGTTCATTTCCCCTTGCACCGAAAAAACTTGTATATACTCTTATATCTTTTTCGGGTTCTTCGTTTTTTCCGCACCCTGCTGACAAAGTAAGTATCATAAATGACATTAAAAATGCTGTTGCTTTATGTAGATTCATATATCATCACTCTTTTCTGAATATATATTGATAATCAAGTTAAATTCGTTTCTGTTTTTTATTTCTGCCTCAACTTTACTTCCCAGACAGTGTTTAAGGCGGAGATAGGGATTATATGTATAATTATGTCTGAATGAATATTCGTCTGTTATATTGTCGTCCTCAAAAACAGCGTTTATTTTCAGGACTTTTGCCGATTCCTGAATTTTGTCTTTATGAAATAAAATGCTTATATCGTTTTTATTGTGAAATGCCTTTACATATGTTTTTCCGTCTAATGATATAAGTTCGTCTGCTATAAGTGTAAGGGAGTAAGACGGAACTTCAATTTCCACAGAATCCGAAATATCCGAACTTATTTCTATGCCATACTTATCGGCTAATTTACGGAGATGTTCAAATTCGTCTTTAAACGGTATGTTTTCACTGTCCTTGTCACAGATTTCGGGATATTTTTTCATGATGTAAAGTTCTGCATCAAGACGCATTGCAGTAGTAAAAAGTGAGTTGTAGCTTGAATTTTTCTGTAAAATTTCTTCGTTTGTCCGTTCGTATTCATTACTTCTGAGTGCGAGCCTTTCCGACACTGCCGAACATATGTCAAGAAGTTCACCTATTTCGTCTTTTCCGTTGTTTAAGCTTAATTTTTCTCCTTTGCACAAAGCTTCGGCAGAACAGCGTATACGTTTTTTTATATTTATTACCAAAAGTTGTCCGACAATAATCATGACAATAATTAAAGCAGACAAAATCAGAATAATCAGTAAATTATCCGTAATAAACTGCTTTACGGTTTTTCTCGTTTCATGGGCATAATATTCAATGTCGGCGGTATAGTAGTTTTTTGTATAACATTCAAAGTCCTGATTTATACCTGTTCTATCAATTGTTATATTTTCGTTGTTGCTGTAAATAAGCGAACCACCGCTTATTATGTAAAGTTCTCCTTTAAAGTCAAGATTATTGCAGTAATTTGTAAGCAGACTGATGTTAAGGTCAAGTTTCAGACAACTTTCACCTGTGCTGAGTGTCTGAAAGTCAAGCCTTCTTATGAGGGACACAGTATTGTCTGATATGTAAAGAATCATAGGTTTGTTTATTTTTTTATATGCATGATACCATTCCTGACTTTTTACGGAATCAAACGAACTTATAAACCCACCTGTCAGAATAGTGGGATTTTCCGAATATACAGTATATTTTTTTACTATATTTGTTTCGGCTATAGAAAGTGGACTGTTTTTCTGAAAATTATAAAAAGCGTCGTAGTATTCGGCAGAAGATGTATAATCCTTGTTGAGAAAAGAATATATATTTTCGTTTGTATAGACGCTTTTTGCTATGGCAACACCGCTTTCAATGGTCATTTCCATAAGCTGTTCTGAAGCAGTGACAATAGTTTTCTGCATTTCATCGTGCTTTTTCTGCTGAACAGAACTGACTGTTTTAATCATAGCAAATATTACAACTGCCACCGAAATAACTGCCATTAAATTAATAAACAGAATTTTGTTTTTTATACTTAAATCAGAAGCAATTGAACCATATTTTTTCTTTTTCTTATTTTCCAAAACAAATTACCTCCGTCAGCGTTCGGGCATATTAAGCAATTTTTTCAGTTCCATCTTTTTGGAATACATATTTTCTTCCGCTTCCGCAAGCAGTTCTTCATATGAGAAAGTTCCTTTTGCGTATGCATATCCAAAAGAAAGGGCACATTTTACCGAGTCGGAGTGTTTGTTGAGTATAAATGGTGCATCTGATTCAAGTTTTTCAATAAGCGAGTCAATTGAACGGAAAGTACAATCAGTCATTACCATAAGAAACTCATCTCCGCCCATACGGAAACAGTAGTCGGACTGTCCGAGAAAGCTCTTTATATATTCCGCAGCTTTTTTTATAACCATGTCACCTTTTTCGTGACCGAGTGTATCATTCATGAGTTTAAGGTTATTTACATCAAAGTATATGACGCAAAGTGAAGAACAGTTTTTAAACATCTGTTCCATATTCTGATAACAGCGTTTATTTAGGGTCTGTGTCATGCCGTCATGGTTTGCGTCATAAATGGCTCTTGAAAGGTTTTCCACACCGTTGTTTATATCAAGAAACATTTTTTTGATTGATTTGCCAAGCTGTCCTATTTCGTCGTCACGGTTTTCTGCAAATATATCTGAATTATACTGCTGTAAAGTTTTATTTTCTTCACCTGTAAAATGCTTTGTGGCTTCAATAAGGCTGTGCATTGGTCTGAAAAGCTTTTGTTTCATGTAAGCATTGAGAATCAGAACAAAAATGATTCCTGACAATATAATAAAAACATAAATTATTATTGCATATATGTAATATTTTTCTGTAAACGGTTCTTTAAGTTCGACAATTATATAACCTGCGTTTTTGTCCTCAACGGTTCTGAGTGGCTGAAAAACACAGAGAATATTCTTTCTTCTTGCTGTCCATGAATTTCGTCCGTTAAT
>CAMWGS010000119.1 GCA_947173865.1 uncultured Ruminococcus sp. | reverse complement strand
AAATTATTATGTGCTATAATAATAAAAAAAGGTTTAAGGTCCGTAATATGAAGGTTTAGACTGTGAGTTTTTTCGGTCACAGGGAAATTGACAAGTTCGACGAAACAGCAAAAAGACTGACCGATGTTGTCCGTGACATCATAAAAAACAACGATTATGTAAAATTTCTTCTGGGACGAAATGGTGAATTTGACTGGCTTGCTTCGTCAGTAATAAGCAGAGTTACACACGGTTATCACAACAGTTATACGGTGCTTGTCCTGCCGTACATGAAAGCTTCCTACCGTGACCACAGACAGAATTTTGAATGTTGTTACAATGAGATTGAAATATGTACGGAATCGTCGTCGGCACACTATAAATCGGCAATTCAGATATGCAACAGAAACATGGTAGACCGCTCTGACCTTGTTGTGTGCTGTATTCGGCACAACAGCGGAGGAGCATACAAAACAGTACAGTATGCCGTAAAACAAAACAAAAAGATAATAAATATTGCTGAATAATTATTAAATCGCCATATATATTTTATCTATGTCATTATCAACAAGCACTTCGGTTATTTTTTTCAATACTAATAACAATGATACATATTAATATCAATCCCATTCATTGAAAATTATGTTTCCCACTGAAAAAGGTTTCCAATATTCAACCTGTTCAAGTTCACACTTCGATAAATCATGTGCTGTTTCACTAAAAGCAGAGTTAAGAACTAAGGCAGGAACAATTTCACATTCAGTCAGATAATTGTTGTCCAAATCAATATCAGTGAATATTTTGTCTCCGAAAATCAGATTATCCGTAAATCCACCGACGTTATAATATTTATTCAGAAGAAAATATATTTTACTCTTTCCGTCGGTAAGCTCCGCACTGAAATAACTTGCACATTCCGTATTTACAGTACTTTTAATTTTAAAATTCGTTACAGTCTGCAATAAATAACATATTCTTACGAACTCACTGAAATATGTCTCATTCAGACACAAATCACCTTTTTCATAAAATCCTGTTATGCCTCTTTTCAGTAATATGTCCATATAAACACTCCCTGACATTTCCTTATACAGATTATACAATATATTTATCAATAAGTCAACACAAAAAACCGTATCTTATAAGATACGGTTTTCTGATAATTTGTCCCCATAGGAGACCCCCAAAAATTTATCACAAACAGCATACTCTACGTGCCTAATGTGCAGATAACGGCAGTTGAAATATGATGCAAAGTGAGCATTAAAAATTTATTCAAGATTCATGAGTGTACCCATGAATACAGGCAGATATGTTTCAGTGTCAACTATGCAGTAGACAAAAGGTCTGTCAAGAATTATTTCCTTTTCAGGAAGTACAGGTACACAAGTAGCACTCATCATTGCTCCTGTAACTGCCGCTGCTCTTGTACCTTCTTCAAATACATCAATGTGAGTTTTATGAATAACCTGACTTATAAATGTAGACTGCAGTGCAAGCTTTGAAAAATCAGCATCAGCATAATCAAATGCACTTGGCATACCCATATCAGCAAGAATTTCTGAAAGTTCCTTGCCATAGTCATAGCTGAATTTCGGCAGACCTGTTCTTATATAATCCTCCTGAGGATTTGAAAGTACATTGTGGAGAGATTCAGGAGTAAGACTGTTTACATAATCAGTCACAGAAATGTCTTCATTCGGGAGAAGTGCCGCAAAAGCATAACGTCCGCCCTGATAGTACTTATAGAAACCTGTTGCATTTTCGTCCTCAAGATAAGAATATTCGTCAGAGAACATCATTTCTGCCTGCTGGACAGTACCATTATAATTTGTAAAATCGTATTTCCACACGTCCTCCTCATAATACGGACTTCTCCATTTTGCGTCAAAAGTCACGGCATTGATAAGCATCATAACAGTTTCGGAATCGATTTCGTCAACAATTTTCGGAATCATATGGTCTGTGTTTGTGTCCACCCAGTTGTTGACTTCCTTAACTGTTTCGGCATCAAAAGGTGCTTTGAAAATTTCTGCACTGTAATAGTCAACAACTTTCTGTAAAAATTCAGGATACGGACTTATACGTGCTTCATTGTCACGAGTCCATACGGAATTAGCGGTCAGAAGTTTGCACTTTTCGTCATTCGGCTGACCTGTTCTCTGAGTATAGAGGTATTTATTGAGTTCGTCGAAATCAATTCCACCGCCTATAACATTTTCAAACTCCTCTTTTGTGATACCGTCCGCACCGTTTCCCGTCATAGCGAGAGCCTGCACTACCGAATAAGGCGATACAAGAACGTTTTCATTTTCACTGACTGTATTCTTTAAAAGTTCAAGAGCAAAATTCGTCTGACCGTTTACAAAAGTTTCATCAGCGTCTTTTCCCTCGACTTCTGCCGACTTTATATCAGCAGTAAGATTTATAATATCATTGGGTGATTCTACAGGAGGATTTGGATTTAAATAATACACTAAACACTTTTTCATAATACACAGGTCGAAAACATCTATTACGCCGTCATCGGTGTAGTCAACGGCTTTCCAGTCAATGAGTTCACCGTTACCAATAAGCCAGTTTTGAAGTGTTACAACGTCTGCTATGCCAAATTCTCCATCACCGTTGGCATCACCGGAACAAATCGTCTGCATTGGGTGAAATACAAATCCGTACGTTTCTGCCTGTTCCTGTACTTTACTGTTTTTAGGTGCTATAATGGTTATGTTTGATGGGTCACCAAGTATTGCGAAAACTTCAATTTCACAGTCTGGGTTATATATATATACCTTCTTTATTCCATTTGGCAAAGCACTCTGACAGATTTTTTCTACGCTTTTGGGAATATCAATTTCGTCCAAGATACAATTTGAAAAAACGCCCTCTTCAAGAACAGTCACACCGTCGGGAATATTTACAGACAAAAGGTTACGGCAACTGTCAAAAGCCTGTGAACTAATCTGTTTAACACTGTCCGGAATATCAATTTCACCCAAAGCACAGTTATAGAACGCTCTCACGCCTATACTTTTAAGAGTTTCAGGCAGAGAAATACGCATAAGACTCATGCAGTTAAGGAAAGTTTCATCTTTAATCTGTGTAACACCCTCGGGAATGTTTACGGAAGTAAGAGCGGTGTCTCCCCAGAAAGCACCTTTTCCGATAGATGTGAGTGTGTCGGGAAGTTTGATTGAAGTTATGTCCTGATTTCCTGCAAAAGCGTTGTCCCCTGCTGATTTTACAGGCAGACCGTCGATTTCGGAAGGTACTACCACTACACCTTTTGCAGTACTGGAAGTAGCTACGATTTCAATATAGTTTCCTAAATTCTTATACTGAAAAATATCATAGATTTCAGTTTTTACAGGTTGCTCAACAACAGTACCGTTTGCACTTGCATTAAATACAGGCTGTATGTAACCGAACATCTGTGCAGTCATACAGAGACACGTTACAGCGGTCAGAATTTTTTTAGCTTTCATATAAGTTCCTCCTTGATTATGTTCATATGTAATTCGGATTCATGCCTTTCAGGCGGGTTCACTATATATGACGTTTCAGGAAGACAATATGTGCGGTTTTTATTGTAAATTGTTTGTGTATAAATTAAATATATTTATCAATTTAATTGCGAATTACGCATTATCAATTATGAATTATTCTCCGACACCTTTCTTATATCACTGTTGCAGTCCCACAGACATTCAGACCGTATTTCCTCTGTAAAAAGATTACGCCTGATTAGTTCAAGCACTGCATCTTCCCTGCAACATGAACACATTGACTTCTCATACACAAACATAACAGCTTCTTCAGGCATTCCCTCTATATTCTTTTTATTTGTAATACTCAAAATTATATTATGCCAGCCTGATTTGTTGTAGTCAATTTCGATATTGTCAAGAATATCAAGTAAAATTTTCTTGTCAGAATCACGATAATTGTTAATCAGCATGAGTACAGCTTCTAATGAAAAACCTTTTTCAAGAAGTCTAACAGCAAAATCATGTACACAGTCCGCCTTTACATATAACAATGCATCAACAGCAGTTTTACGCAGATTTTTATTTTCCGACACAGCGTAATCTGTAAGTATTTCAGGTTCAAGAGGAAACGAACTTAATGAAGCTGTGAACGCTTTAAGTAACTCGGCTTTTTTATCAAGATTATTTTCATTAACTAATGCCTGAGCAATTTTCATTTTTTCAGAACGTTCCGCACGTCTTAACCAAATTATGTCTTTACGTTTTACGGAATTATTTTCAGCACATTCTATAAATTCGTCTGCCGACAGTTTTTTTCTGTTAATTGTATAATTTTCTTCACGAAACATCACACGCCTGAAACGTCTGATTCCCACGTTGTCCTTACTCAGAATATCAAGTTTTTCCGCAAGATATTTTTCACCGTATTTTTCACAGGTACAATGCCAGAACCACAGAAACTTTCCTTTCAGTTCATCGTCATCAGCACGGCGACGGCGTATGAAAAACTTTCCCATATCCTCGAATATTTTAACTGCACGTTCAATGGTGCTGTTCTCTATAATAACAATTCCCATATATTCATAACATTGTGAAACTTCATTTGCATGGACACTCCATCTCAAAGACATAAGAAGTCCATAAATCTGATTATATTTTGTTTCAATGGCGTTTTTAGCGGAAGCATCACCATAATCGTCTACAAAAAGTTCAATGAAGTCACATAGATGTTTAATCAAATGCCAGTCGTCACATACTTCCACAGAAAGAAACTTTTCTATTGCAGGTTGCAGAAAATAATTATAGTCCTCGTACTGCAAAGCGAGATTATACATAAAAAGTCCCCTTGAGCCCTCACACTGTAAATCAAAAGATATGTCATTTAAACAACCATATAAAACTATGTCTTTGAATTGTTGTAATTCATCGTCGGTTGCCGAAAAGCAACGTCCGTGACCACAAAGCATATACTGTCTGAAATCCTTTTTATTCATTTTTTACCTCCGTCAATAAATTAACTTTATTATAACATTTCTGTAACAATCTGTCAAATTATGTTGACTTTATGTGTTTAATATGATATAGTTTATATAAAAAAGCAGGAAAGGAGTTTATAAAAACAATATGAAATATGTAAAGGAAGTTTTTGCGTCGTACAATAAAAAATATATCCGCATCTATCAGGCTTACAATCCCGTTATAGCAAACGAGGCTGTAAGATTACAGAATTTCGGTGATAACTTCAATGTCAACCGTATGACATGGATTAAACCGTCATTTCTGTGGCTTATGTACCGCTCAAACTGGGGTACTAAAAAGAATCAGGAATGTACTCTTGCTATTGACGTACACCGTGATGTTTTCGACAGACTGCTTGAAAAAGCTGTCCTGACCTCGCCTGATTCAACGATGTTCGACGGCAACGAATGGGAAAAAAGTTAAAAAATACCGATGTATATTGTCAATGGGATTCGGACAGGTCTTTAGGCGGAAACCCTTTAAACCGTGCGGCTGTACAGATAGGCATAAAGGGAAAGGCTCTGAGTGATTTTCTTGATAACGGAATTTACAGAATCGAGGACATGACATCAACTGTCCGAAAATGGAACGAACGCCGTAAAAAAAGACAACTCAGTATTACTGAATTGCCGTCTGAAAAGTTATATCCTGTTACAGACAGAAAAATCCGTAACAGGCTTGATATGGACTGAAAGGAAAATTATTATGAATAATTCAATATCCGAACTTTATAAAATGTTTTCCGAATCAATAAAAAGTGACAATATAACGGCGGACTCCATATACGCCATTTATAAATTATATTCGGAAACAGAATCAGAAACAACATTTCCACCACAAACAAGCAAACAGATTGAAAACTGGGAAAGTATTTACAATGTCGTACTTCCGAAAGAATACAGAGAATTTCTTTTATTGTCGGACGGTCTTGTATCGGATATTTTCGGAGGTGAACTTTTTTCACTCAGCGACATTATACCGTGCCCTCCCAAAGAAATTGAAGAATTTTCAGACAAATCAAAAGATTATTTCATAATAGGAAACTACATAGGCGACGGTTCTATATTATTGTGCGACAGAAACGGAAACTTCTATGAATTTTACCACTGTTATGAACCTGTAGAAAGCAGTCTTATTGATTTTCTGAAACATTGGTATAAGCGTAAATAAACTATTATAAATACAAAAAATGTTGTCCTTTCAATAAGGACAACATTTTTTCAGAATAAAAAAAAGCGGACAGAGAGGGATTCGAACACTCACATTTGTTTGATTTTCCCCCTATTAATCGTTATTTCTTGTTACCCATGTCATATTTCGTGTCATATATCTCTGAAAATGTATCTGATACGGTCTGGGCTACTTCCCTTTCCTTGCTTTCATACAAATGCTGGTAAACGTTTTTTATCATATTAGGCGATGACTGTCCCAGACGTTTCA
>CAMWGS010000118.1 GCA_947173865.1 uncultured Ruminococcus sp. | reverse complement strand
TTACAATAGTTATCGCTGCAAATAATTTTATTATAATGTTAAGGCATTTATTTAATTGCGGAGCAAGTATAAGAAGTGAGAAAAGACTTCCGTAAACAGCAGATATTATGCATCTTACCGTACTTAATGGCGAATGTGTAAGTTTTGCTGTGATACGAAGCAGAAAATAATTAACGTATATATTAAGTATTATCAGAATATCAATATAAATTGTCTGCACTGCATACCTCCCTTAAGTCCTGCATTACTTGTCTTATATTATTATAATGCAGGAGATTTGCGAAATATGTCGCAATTGATACTGTTCCGAAAATAAAAAAAGATGCAGTACTGAAAACTGCATCTTGTGATTTTTAAATAAACGGAAGTATTATCGCACCGAGTATCATAAGTACCGCTACTATGAGTACGGCTACTCTTTTTACGGTTGATTTATCTGAACTCTTTTTACTGCTCATTATAATATCACCTCTCAGTGTCTTTTCTTTGTACGCTTTTTACGGTTCGGAATATAGTCACTGTAAACATCTGATTTCTTTCTGTTGCCATAAGCTGATTTTTTTCTGTCAAATCTGGGCTTTCCCGAACTTTCGGGGCGTTTGCCCCTTATTGTCTGAACACTGCCGTTATACAGCTTTACTTCTACCTGATTACCGTTGATTTTCATCGGGTTGGTACTGTCAAGTATATATTCCTTTTCGGCTTCAGGGACTTCAACAGTAGTATGTGTGTCAAATATGTCTATTTTTCCGAAATCACGCCCTGACATTCCTGTTGCGTCAACCAATGCACCGAGTATGAAATTAGGTGCAATGCGTTTGTTTCTTCCTATGTTGATGTCAACTTTTACTGTCTTTGCAGAACTCTTTCTTCCTTTTTTCAAAGGTCGGGGCATATCAAATTCAGGCAGTGACTCAATTTCAGCACTGAGTTTTTCGGAAATAATTCTTGCGGCTGCTTCACGGTAGTCAATTCCTGCTGACGCAAGTTTGTCAAGAATATTGTAAGCTTCGTGCGAAACATTTTCACAGTCTGAAATTTCTCTGATTATATTGTCTTTTTTGAGTGAAATTATTTCCGATTTCTGCGGAAGCGGTTTTTCCTGTATGGCTGCTTTTGTATATCTTTCTATGTCACGGAGTTCATAAAACTGCCTTCTTCCGCTTATAAGCGTGTAAGCAGTTCCTGTTCTTCCTGCACGCCCTGTACGTCCTATACGGTGTATATAGTATTCGTTGTCCTGCGGTAAGTCATAGTTGAAAACAGCATCAACACCACTTACATCAATACCCCTTGCAGCTACGTCTGTGGCAACAAGTATTTCCGTTGACCTGTTCTTGAAACCGTTCATTACCTGTGTACGCTGTGATTGCTTCATATCACCGTGTATTCCTGATGCCCTGAAGCCTGATTTGACAAGTTCTTCTGTGAGTTCGTCAACCATTTTTTTAGTATTGCAGAATACCATTGACGAAGCAGGGGAGTATGCGGAAAGAAGAAGTTTAAGAGCGTCGGTCTTACGTCCCATAGCCACCTCAAAATAAAACTGTTCAATCAGTTCAACTGTTTTCTGTGACGATTTTATTTTTATGTGTACGGGGTCATTCTGATATTTTTCGGTAATTGCAAGAATAGCAGGGGGCATGGTTGCCGAAAACAGAACAGTCTGTCTTTCTTCCGGAACTTCCGAAAGAATCGATTCAATGTCCTCTCTGAAACCCATGTTGAGCATTTCGTCCGCTTCGTCGAGTATAACACAACGTAGATTGTTTAGTTTAAGGGTTTTACGTCTCATATGGTCCATAATACGACCTGGAGTGCCTATGACGATGTTTGCACCCCGTTTCAGTTCAAAAATCTGTCTTTCCATACTCGCCCCGCCGTAAACAGATACGGCTTTTACAATTCTTTTGAACTTTGCAAACTTGCGTATTTCTTCATGAGCCTGCATGGCAAGTTCACGGGTCGGACAGAGTATAAGTACGGTTACGTTTTTTTTGTCGGCTTCGGTTATGCTCTCAACAGCAGGTATTCCGAAAGCTGCGGTTTTGCCTGTTCCTGTGTTTGAACGTCCGATGACGTCTTTTCCTTCGAGAAGAAGGGGGATACTTTGCTGTTGAATTTCGGTCATCTCTGTGAAACCGAGTTCGTCAACAGCCTGAATGAGTTCCTGTGATAGATTCAATTCGTTAAAATGCATTATAATTCCTTTCATTGTCAAAAAAACGGGATTAAATCCCTATATAATATAATAACACAAATTTCTGAAAAGGTCAATAGAAAAAAATAAAATACGGATAAATTAATTATCCGTATTTTATAATTATATTATTTTACTGCTTTGAAACTGTTTTCGAGGTCTGCAATAATATCGTCTATGTGTTCAGTACCTATTGAAAGTCTTATTGTATTTGGCTTTATGCCTGCCGAAAGCAGTTCTTCTTCATTCATCTGTGAATGAGTGGTAGAAGCAGGGTGAATTACAAGTGACTTGACATCTGCAACATTTGCAAGCAGTGAGAATAATTCAAGGCTTTCTGTGAACTTTTTGGCAGTGTCTGCATTTCCCTTTATTTCAAATGTGAAAATTGAACCTGCACCGTTCGGGAAATAACTGTTATAAAGTTCTTTTGCCTTTCCTGTTTCAAGTGACGGGTGATTCACTTTTTCAACCTGTGGGTGACTGTTGAGATATTCAACTACTTTAAGGGCATTTTCTGTATGACGTTCAAGACGGAGTGAAAGTGTTTCAAGTCCCTGCAAAAGCATAAATGAATTGAACGGCGAAATAGTAGCACCCTGGTCACGCATTAAAGTGGTGCGTATTTTCATGACGTAGGCAATATTTCCGCAAGCCTCCGTAAATACTACACCATGATATGACGGATTGGGCTTTGAGAGTGTCGGAAACTTGTCATTCTGTGACCAGTCAAATTTGCCTGAATCAACAATAACACCGCCCATTACCGTACCATGACCGCCTATGAATTTTGTTGCAGAATGTACGACGATATCCGCACCGTGTTCAATAGGTCTGAGCAGATAAGGCGTTGCAAATGTATTGTCAACTATAAGAGGAATACCGTGTCTGTGTGCTACTGCCGAAATTTCTTCAATGTTTATAACGTCTGCATTGGGATTGCCTAAAGTTTCAGCATATATAAGCTTTGTGTTAGTTTTTATAGCCTTTTCAAAGTTTTCAGGGTCTGAGGGATTGACGAACGTTGTTGTAAGACCTTGTTCAACAAGTGTATTCGAAAAAAGATTATAAGTACCACCGTAAAGGTTTGTGGACGAAACAATGTGGTCACCTGCCGTTGCTATATTCTGTATTGCATACGTAATTGCCGCTGAACCTGATGCGGTTGCAAGAGCTGCCGCACCGCTTTCAAGTGCCGCAATTCTTTTTTCAAAAACGTCTGAAGTAGGGTTCATAAGTCTTGTGTAGATGTTTCCGCCCTCTGTAAGTGCAAAACGTCCTGCCGCCTGTGCCGAGTCCTTGAAAACGTACGAAGTTGTAGCGTAAATAGGGACTGCTCTTGCGTCTGTTGCAGGGTCGGGAGTTTCCTGACCTGCGTGAACCTGTAATGTTTCAAATTTATAATTACTCATAATAATTAACCTTTCTTTTCCTATTTTGCAGGTATGATAAGTATATAATATCACATATTTTACGGTTTGTCAAGCACTTTAATAAAAAATGCGGATATTTTATTATCCGCATTTAATATATTATTATTTAGTCTATTGCTTTGAAAGCCTGTTCAATGTCAGCAATAATATCATCAACATTTTCAAGTCCGCATGAAAATCTTATCATACCGCCGTTGATTCCCGCTGCTACAAGCTGTTCTTCCGTAAGCTGACGGTGGGTCGCACTTGCGGGGTGGAGAACACAGGTTCTTATATCTGCAACGTGTACTTCATTTGATGCAAGTTTAAGGCTATCCATGAACTTGATTGCGTTAGGTCTGCCACCTTTGATTACAAAAGATATTACACCACTGCAACCACTGAGATATTTCTGTGCAAGTTCATATCCCTTGTCTGATTCAAGTGCAGGGTATGTGACGGATTCAACCTTATCCGAATTTTCAAAGTACTTTGCTACTTTTAAAGCATTTTCACAGTACTGTTTCATTCTTACAGCAAGTGTTTCAAGTCCGAGATTGAGCAGGAAAGACGAGTTTGCAGCAGGATAACAGCCGAAATCACGCATTAACTGCATTCTTGCTTTTACTATGTATGCTGATTTTCCGTAAGTCTGTACATAGGAAATGCCGTGATATGATTCGTCAGGTTCTGTAAATTCGGGGAAATTGCCGCTTGCCCAGTTGAAGTTACCGCTGTCAACAATTACACCGCCCGTCTGTACTGCGTGACCGTCCATATATTTGCTTGTTGAGTGAATTACAATGTCAGCACCAAATTCAATAGGTCTGCAAAGTATAGGTGTTGCAAATGTATTGTCAACTATAAGCGGAACATTATGAGCGTGTGCAATTCTTGCGAACTTCTCTATATCAAGTACCGTAAGTGCAGGGTTAGCGATTGTTTCACCAAACATTGCCTTTGTGTTGGGCTTGAATGACTTGCTGATTTCTTCTTCACTTGCATTCGGGTCAATATATATACACTCAATACCAAGTTTCTTTAATGTGAAAGAGAAAAGATTGATAGTACCACCGTAAATTTCAGGTGTACTTACAATGCTGTCACCCGCTTTACAGATATTAAGAATGGAAAGAAGTGTTGCAGCCTGTCCGGAACTTGTGCACATAGCACCTATACCACCCTCAAGCTTAGCTATTTTTTCTTCAACAGCCATTGTTGTCGGGTTTTCAAAACGTGAGTATATAAGGCTTTTTGTCGGGTCGTCGAATACTGCGGCTACTTCTTCTGTTGAATCATATACATATGTTGTACTTTGTACTATCGGCACAACCGCGGGTTCTCCGTTTTTGGGCTTGTAACCTTCGTGCAGACACTGTGTTTCAATTTTCATTTTTTAAACTTCTCCTTGCATAAAATAAAAATCAGTCCGTTGGGACTGTGTTTCTTTATTTAAAATCCGCACACGGATTTGCACCGTAATCTTTCCTCTTAGCAGGAGGAATGCTTTACTTTTTTAAGCTATGCGGAAATGTCAGGCGGATAACCGCAGTTTCAACATGGGGTGCTGACGTGTTTGATTTACACTACTGACATTGTTATTATAACATAATATTCCTGTTTTGTCAATAGAAAAACAAAAAAATTCAGTCCCGAAAGACTGAATAATTTAAAGACCGTTTGCGGAGTTTAACCGCAGTTTCCACAGATTTGGAGGCTGTGGCGTTCTGACGTTGAACTATGCGGAAGTGTCAGGCGGAAAACCGCACCATCAGCTTGGGGAGCTGACCTTCTGAACTTAAATTACTGACAATCTTATTATATCACTACATTTTAAAGTTGTCAAGAAAAATTTGACATTATTTTAATTATGTGGTAGAATGGTTTTAATAATTTGTCAGGGGGAATTTTATGAAAATCTGTTTAATTTGCCGTCAGCGTAATATGGAAAATTACGGAATATGTCCCGAATGTTCCGCACTTAACGAAAAAATGAGAAGTCTGACGTGTGACCTTTCAGGAAAAACAGCCGTTGTTACAGGCGGAAGAATTAAAATAGGCTATGCTGTCTGTCTTAAACTTCTCAGAATGGGTGCGTCTGTAATAGCTGTTACACGTTATCCTAAAAACGCTCTTGAATCTTACTCACATGAACCTGATTTCGAGAATTTCAGGGACAGGCTTTTTATTATAGGTTTTGACCTTATGAGAGTTGACCGCATAGATGAACTTATTGAACAGATTGGCAATATATGCAACTGTCGTCTTGATATACTCATAAATAATGCTGCTCAGACAGTCAAAAAATCGTCCGCTTATTATTCCGAACTCGAAATGAAAGAAAATTCAATTGAAGATAAACACGGTTTTACACGTATTTTGTCACTGTGTACGTCTGAAGAAAAAACTTTTTCCATTATTCCGAATAACCAGATTGTTGATTATGGTGAACAGCCGAATAAAAATTCATGGGTTCGCAGACCTGAAGAAATATCTCCTCAGGAACTTCTTGAAGTGCAACTTATTAACGTTACTGCTCCTTTTATTCTTACTAACGGACTTCGTAAGTATCTCGCTCACGGCAGGGAAGAAAAGTCATGGGTAATAAACGTAAGTTCAGTTGAGGGGCGTTTCAATACTAAACAGAAACTTGCACGTCATGTACATACAAATATGGCTAAAGCTTCTCTTAATATGATGACTCATTCTATTGCTTCTGATTTTGTTCGTGAAGGAATTTATGTTTATTCATGTGACCCCGGCTGGGTATCAAATCAGTTTCCTCCTGCTTATGAAATAAGCGTGAATTTTAAGCCTTATCTTACTT
>CAMWGS010000117.1 GCA_947173865.1 uncultured Ruminococcus sp. | reverse complement strand
TCAAACTCAATGAAAAATTCAACAGCAACAGCTTCCTTGCCTTCATAATTCAGACCGCTTCCGAAAGCTATGCAAACAGGCTTACAGAACCTGACAATTATGACGACGAACACGTAAGCGAAATTGTTGAAGAAACACCAAGTAAAAACTATGATTTCAACGGCGGTCAGAAACCCAATGTTATAGTGGTAATGAGCGAATCCTATGCGGATTTCAGAGTATTCGACGAACTTGACATTGACGAAAAATATTATGAAGGTTTCGACAAGGCAAGAGAAGCAGGTTTTGCAGGAACTACCATTACCCCTACTTACGCAAGCTGGACGGTACGTTCTGAATTTGAACTCCTTTTCGGTCTACCCGTCCGTGGTATCAATACACCGAATATGCCTCAGAGAGAACTTGCCGACCGTGAACAGCCTGCACTTGCTCAGTATTACAAAAGCTGGGGTTATTCAACAGCTTATGTCCACCCATTCCAGAGCGGATTTTACAGCAGGTCACGCATTTACGGAAAATTCGGATTTGATACGATGATTTTCCATAACGACCAGACGGGTGAATCAGATTTCACCGTTCCTGTCGAGCATTTCGGAACTTACGTTGATGACAGCACTGTCTACAATCAGCTTATTGACCTCGTAAAAAACACAGACGACCCGATTTATATCCATACAACCACAATGCAGAACCATCAGCCTTACAATCAGGGAGAAGACCCGAACGACGAATTTACAAATTATCTTACGTGGATTCGGCATACAAATGAAGGTCTTACAGAATTTCTTGATAATCTGAACAAAATTGACGAGCCTACTCTCGTATTTTTCGTGGGCGACCATTTCCCGTCACTCAGAGGGGAAACAAGCGTATATAATCAGCTTGGTCTCAACGGTTCAAATTGCAGTGCCTTATATGAACAGCATTATTTCCTGTGGAGTAATTATGATGCCGACTTCTCGTCAGTACCCGAAGAAAATGTTTCATTCTTCTATATGCCTTATGTAATAATGAACTTAATTGACGCTCCGCATGACGCTTTTATTGATACTATGATGGAATATATGGAGAAAATTCCTGTTTACTCGGAAGAATACAACAGCGAAATCGAACGTGACGAAGAACTTGATATGCTCACTTATGACAGAGTTGTCGGCGACGTTTATTCACCATGCCCCATACCCGAAGAACTGCTTGAACCCGAAGAAGAGGAGTAAAATTATGAAAGATATAGAATTAAATTCGTCAGGCAAAGCTGAAATCACGGTTTCGGCAGACAACCTTGCCGTAAACGTTGAGAGCGGAAGTCTTGAAGTTTTCGCTACTCCCGTTATGATAATGCTTATGGAAAAATCCGCCTGTAACTGTTTGTCGGAATATCTTGAAAACGACGAAACTACAGTAGGCACGGAAATAAACGTGAAGCACGTTTCCGCAACTCCCGAAGGCATGAAAGTCTCAGCTGAAGCAGTTCTTACAGAAATAAACGGACGTGAATTTACATTCAGTGTAAAGGCTTACGACGAATCAGGCTTAATCGGCGAAGGACAACACAAACGTTTTCTTGTTTTCGGTGAAAAATTCACTGCAAAAGCAAAATCCAAATTAAAATAAAATTTCAAACAAAAGAACAGGCGTAAAGTCTGTTCTTTTTCTTATATTTCACAATAATCGCTGTTTTTTTCTGTATGTTATCATATTTTTATCACATAAATGCTTATAATTATAAATATGAAAATAAAGAACACGGAAAGGAAAATTCTTATGTCAGAAAATTATCCGTTCAATGATGATAATAATTCCCACAATAATCAGGATTCATCAGTTTTTATTTATGAGAACCATTCCGACCCGACAAAAAAGAAAAAACACACAGGACTTAAAGCGGTGGCTTTTGTACTTTGTCTTGCAATAGTCGGTGCAGGTTCTATACAGGTTTATAAATATTTCAGCGACAGTGAAATTGAAGTTTCCGAGTTCAGTAACAGTGATAATTCCGATTCTTCTTCAAAAGTGTCGGTTCAGCAAGGTCTTCCTGAAAGTACCGAACCCGACGAAACAGAAACAAGGGATATTCCGAGTCTTATTCAGATAGCTTCACGTTCTGACTCAAAATATCTGCCTGATATAGTTGACAACATCATGCCGTCAGTGGTCGGCGTAGCGTCTACTTTTGAATACACTCCCGATTACAGCAGTATGGGAGGCTGGGGCTGGGGATTCGGTACACCTCAGCAGTCGGAAACTCAGGAGATGCGTGGCACGGGTACAGGTATTATAATGTCAGATGACGGATATATTGTCACAAATGCTCATGTAATCTATGACGAAAGTGAATATAAATGCGGAGAAGCCGTTGAAGTTTCAGTTGTTTTCAGCGACGAAACAGAACACGAAGCTAAAATTATCGCATACGACACCGAAACAGACTTAGCCGTTCTTAAAGTAAACGAAACAGGTCTCACTCCTGCCGAATTCGGTGACAGTGAAGATTTGAGAGTTGGCGAACTTGTTATAGCTGTAGGAAATCCCCTCGGTTTCGACCTTTTCGGCTCTGTTACAAGTGGTATTGTTTCCGCAAAAAACAGAAAAATTGATATAAACGAAAAAAGTATGACCCTTATTCAGACGGACGCAGCTATAAATTCAGGAAATTCAGGCGGTCCTCTCCTTAACAGTTCAGGTCAGGTTATCGGTATAAATTCCGCTAAAATGTCGTCAAGTTACGGTGCGGCAAGCATTGAGGGACTTGGATTCGCAATCCCGATTAATGAAGCAAAAATTATAATAGACGACCTTATAAATTATAAATATGTAAAGGGCAGACCGCAGATTGGTATTACAACTGTTGATGTTACCGAATCCGTTTCAAGATATTATGATATTCCGCTTGGTGTGTATGTTCAGAGTGTACAGAAAGGCAGTTCAGCCGAACTGGCAGGAATACAGAAAGGCGATGTCATTATAGATATTGAGGGAGAAGCTGTAACAAATGCTACTGAACTCAATAAGATAAAAAATGAATACAAAGCAGGAGATACAGTACACATCACAATCAGCCGTGCAGGTGAAGATATAACAGTTGAGCTGATTCTTCAGGAAGCAAATGCAGATAATCTTACAGAAAATCCCCTTGACAACGAATCGGATGTTGACGAAAACTGATAATACGAATATTTCATAAAAACTTATACTTCTCCTTACTTTTCATTAAAGCCGTCCTGTTATGGACGGCTTTAATATTTTTTTATATCTGTACGGGAATTGATTTTTCAAGCTGGAATGAATAAAGGTAAGCTTCTTTTACACGTTTTTCGAAAGTAAGCTCTATTGCTGATTTATAAAGCTGAATCTGTATTCTGTAACGTTCTTCAAGACGTGCGGCGGAAATTCCCCTGTCGGTCTTGTAATCTACAATAACAATTCCGTCATCTTCTTCAAACATAAGGTCTATAATACCTTTAATCATACCGTCGGACTTTCTGAATTTATCCATCAGACCATCATCAAGGTCAAGCTGTGCAACCGCAACCATGAATTTCTTTTCACGCCATACATTTACCGCATCTTCAATACGTCTGTAAAGTTCACTTCTGAAAAATGCTGATACTTTATATGTGTTTATCGTTTCTGCCTGTGACTGACTGATATATCCCATATCTTTTATACGTTCTATCTCATTCGCAGGATTTTTTATTGCATTTTCAAATATACAGTACTGAAAGAAAGTGTGCATAGCCGTACCACGTTCCGCTCCTGTAAGTTCCTTTTTTTCAGACATGAATTTAGGTCGGCGTAGCTGAAAATCAAAACCCTCGTCCTCCTTGAACTTTCGTGTAATCTGTGTAACACTGAGTTTTGCAGGTATTTCCGAAAGACTGTTATCATAATCATTATAAATAATCCTGCTCATTCTGTCAAATAAATTTGCATCGGGTTCTGCCTCACATACCGTATTTTCTTCCGTATTTTCAATATCTGAAATTTTGTCACAGCATTCATATTCAAAAAGTCTTTCACTGAAACACGGTTCGGGAATAATAACATCTTCGGGAATCAATTCAAAATGTTCCGCAATTTCAACGAAATCAGCGTGTTTCATCAGACAAAGCCATATCCAGTCATAAAATCTGTCCGCACTGCATACCATAGCTGAAATATCACCATTATTCGATATATATTTTTCGTAAAGATTTTTTACGGACAATATTAATTTTTCGTTATATTTCAGGTTTATGAAAAGCTGTTGTTTTGCCCTTGTCAGTCCGACGTAAAACAGACGCATTTCTTCACTTCTTGTATCATTCTTTTCTTCGTTTGCAAGCATGGTCTGCTGGAAAGTCTTATAACGGCGTACTATTTCAGGGTCATACAATATATAGCCTATTCTTCCGTCAGACGAACACATTACGGAATCTGAATCATACTGAAATTCCGCTGAATTTTCAGCCACAAATACAAATGTAAATTCAAGTCCTTTTGAACCGTGAAAAGTCATTACAGAGACGTAATCACCCGACGATGCGGAAGTTTTTCCCTGTGCATAGTCACCGTTTTCCATAACCCTGTCAATATGTCTGAGAAAACCACTAAGCCCACCTGTACCCTCAAATGCTACCGACTGCTCATAGCCTTTTGCATACTGTATAAGCATACGCAGATTTGCACGTTTCTTTTCGCCGTCGCTGTAAAGCTGCATAACGGAAATAAAATCAGTAGTGTCATAAATCGTGCTTATAAGTTCACTGACAGTCATTGTCACCGAATCAAGACGGAATTTGTCAAGTGATTCAATAAAGTTTCTGCAACGTTCGGTAAGTTCTTCATTACAATTTTCGTATTCTCCGTCAATCATTCCGAGGATAACAGAAAACAACGGCTTGTCCCTGTCAAGCGACTTTATATAGGCAGTTTCTGATATTTTAAACATATACATCGGAGAAGTCATAACCGCTGTCATAGGTACGTCTGAAAGCGGATTGCTTATTATTCTGAGCAAATCAAGAAGAACCGCTATTTCCCGTGACTGAAGGTAACCTTTTTCCTCATGTCTCTTTGCGGGAATACCCAGTTTTTCAAGTTCGTCGGCATATTCGTTTATATATCTGTTCTTACGTACAAGTATACAGAAATCCGACGGCACACATTTACGTTTTTCTCCGTTTTCAGTCGTCACTTCAACTCCGTCACGAATCATTCCCTCAATTTTCCGTGCAGTGAACACAGCTTCATAATTCGGTTTTTCCTTTCTGACAACTACATTTTTTTCATTATCATCTTCTTCACTGCCGTCACTGTTTATAAATGAAATGTGTGTCAGTCTTTTTTCACCCTGACCGTCATTATAACTTTCCGCACCGAAATAAAGTTTTTCGTCGTCACTGTAGTCAACGTCTCCGCACCTTTCAGACATGATATTACCGAATATATAGTTTGCAAAGTTAATCACTTCAGGTGAACTGCGGAAATTTTTATTAAGGAAAATTCTTTTATTCTTACTGTCTCCGTCTGCCGAATAATCAACGGAGTTTTTAAGCGTATTAATGAAATTTTTGGGATTTGCAAGTCTGAAACGGTAAATTGACTGCTTTATGTCTCCTACAAGAAAAACATTGTCACCGTACATTTCTTCACCATTTTCATTTACCCTGTAATTCTTTGACATAAGCTTGAAAATCAGGTCCTGTTTGTTGTTTGAGTCCTGATATTCGTCAATCATGATTATGTCGTAAAAATCAGCAATTCTTTTCGCCGTTTCCGACTGAACTATAAAACCGTTTTCGTCCGTTTCCGCAAGCAGTTCAAGAACAAGACGTTCACCGTCATCAAAGCTTATTGAATTTTTGGCACACTTCTTTTCCCATATCAAAGACTGATATTTTCTCACCATCTCCGCAAGCAGTTCAGTCACTTCACCTGCTTCGGCAAAGTCATTTTCAAGTGACTCGTTTCCCGAAGCAACTTCTCTTACTATTTTTATAAACTCTTTTCTCTTTTTCTGAAAGGATTCACGCAGGGTTTCATTATATTCAATCTTCTTACTTTTTCTGACAAGTTCCTTGAATTTACAGGCTTTTTCCGTTTCACTGCCGTCAGGAATATTACCGTTTCTGAACATATCCATAAACCATTCTATTTTTTCAACTTCTTCAACTGCCTGAATATACGTTTTTCTGTACTGGTCACTTTCAGTAACTCCCATAAAAACAGCGTCAACCATATTCAAACATTCTTCCGCCAGTTTATACGCAACAGTAAGCCTTGTTGTACAGTAGTTCAGAAAAGCTTTATAATATATTGATTCATAAAATTCTTTCCTGTATTCATTTATGGCAGTATCAAGCCATTTGTCCCTTAAAGCAACAGACGAAAGAAAATTGTCAATATTTGAAATAACGTCTGTCAAACGTCTGATACTTTTTATACAGAAACGGTCATAAAG
>CAMWGS010000116.1 GCA_947173865.1 uncultured Ruminococcus sp. | reverse complement strand
CTATTATAACATAATGTGAGATTTTTGTAAAGAATACGGCAAAAGAATATGAACGTCAAATTATAGGTGTAAAATATGTTTAAAATTAACAATTTTTTTCAAACATGGTGAACAGGGTTGAAATTTTAGTCAAAGTATGGTATAATAAAATGAAAATCTGTAAAGGATTTTACCGAAAGCGGTAAGGAGGACTGAAAATGGATACAAGCAGACTAAAAAGACTTGACAGTATGTTTGAAACCTTTTCTATTATTGCAGAGGGCAATTACGTCTATCTTTGTGATATGAAATGCGATTATTCAAGGTGGTCAAAAAGTGCGGTGGACTATTTTAACCTGCCTGACAGATATATGCATAATGCAGGAACTATATGGGAAGAACATATTCACCCCGATGACCGTGAAAGTTATCGTAACAGTATAAATAAAATTTTTTCAGGACAGGACAAAGGACATAATATGCAGTACCGTGCAAAATCTGCGGACGGAAATTATGTTGTATGTACGTGCAGGGGTGCAGTAATAAGAGACGAAAACGGTGAACCCGAATATTTTGCAGGTGCTATAAAAAATCACGGTTCACTGAGTTATATAGATACAATAACGGGTCTGAGAAGTCTTTACGGATTCTTTGACGACCTTAAAACGCTTCTGTGGAAAAAGGCAAGAACTACTGCTGTAATAATAGGAATCACAGGTTTCTCAATTATAAATGATGTTTACGGTTATAAATTCGGCAACAAGGTACTTAGAAAACTTTCAGATTTTATACAGAATATCTTCGGAAATGCAGGAGCAGTATACCGCATGGACGGAACTAAGTTCGCTATACTGACCCGTAACATGGAAAAAGATGAAATTTCAGTTCTCTATAATAACTTACAGGAAAAAGTTTCCCATGCTTTTTTTATTGAAGAAGAACGAATAAGCCTGTCACTCAATGCAGGACTTATGATAATCGACGATTTCGATATTGCCAGTGAAACAGTATATTCATGTCTTAAATATGCATATTACGAGTCCAAAAACAGACGGCTCGGCGACATGGTGATATTTGAGAACATTCAAAATGACGACAATAAAAAATTCATTGAAAAACTGAATGTGATACGAAACAGTGTTATTGAAAACTGTGAGGGGTTTTATCTCTGCTATCAGCCCATTATGTACGCCGATACCGAAAAACTTAAAGGCATGGAAGCACTTGTCCGCTGGCAAAATGAAAAATACGGAACTGTTCCGCCTGTTCAGTTTGTTCCCGTACTGGAACAGGACGTTTTGTTCCCCGAACTCGGAAAGTGGATTCTGCGGCAGGCAATGACGGACGGAAAGATTTTTCTCGAAAAATACCCTGACTTTATTATGAATGTCAACATTTCATATGCACAGCTTGAAAGAAGTGATTTTGTTTCGGACGTTTTCAGTCTTCTTCAGAAAACGGGGTTCCCTTCGGAGAATCTGTGTCTTGAAATAACGGAAAGATGTCGTCTGCTTGACATTGATATTTTAAATAATATGTTCAAGATTTTCAGGAAGCATGGTATAAAAATCGCCCTCGACGACTTCGGGACGGGATTTTCTTCACTCGGTGTTCTCCGCACACTCCCCATTGATACCGTTAAAATTGACAGGGAATTTGTCAAGGACATAGAAAAAAGTACTTCCGACCAGAACACAGTAAAATTTATATCTTCACTCGCAGGTGCTTTTTCGGCAGAAGTATGCGTAGAAGGTGTAGAAACTGCTCAGATGCGTGATTTTCTGCGTAAATACGGTATTAAAAGTTTTCAGGGATATTATTACTCAAAACCTATTCCAATGGAAGAACTTATCAAAAAAGAATTCTGACTTACAGTCTGTCGGATATTTTTCCGACAGGCTTTTTTATACTATTTTGTAATCTATATCAGACATTTAACGAAAATGCAACTATAATTAACATAAATGTTGATTATGGTTGGTTGACATAACATTCCGTAAATAGTATAATTGAAACGAGGTGAAAATAATGGGAATACAATTCAACAAACTTAAAATATACCGCAAACAATATGGTTTTACACAGGAAGATATTGCAGAAAAACTTGGTGTATCACGTCAGGCGGTTGCAAAGTGGGAAAAAGGAGAATCACTCCCCGACATCGAAAGCTGTATAAAACTTGCAGACCTTTATGAAACAACAGTTGATATTCTTGTACGTGACATTGGAAAAGAAGAACATTCGAAGGACGGAAAACACGTTTTCGGAATATGCAAACTCAACGAAAAAGGTCAGATAACGCTTCCTGCCGAATGCAGAAAAGTTTTCAATCTAAATGCAGGAGACGCAATAATAGTACTTGGTGACGAAGAAAAAGGAATTGCCCTGATAAATGCAGGCAGCATTAAAGACAAGACTTAGGAGTTTTTTATGAATATAATTGAAACACAAAATCTTACAAAAAAATACGGTGACAAAACAGCGGTTGACTCTCTCAACCTCTCGGTAAAAGAAGGTGAACTTTTCGCACTCCTCGGCGTAAACGGTACAGGCAAGACAACAACTATCCGTATGCTTTCATGTCTGTCGTCCGCAACCTGCGGAGAGGCTTTTATAGACGGTCACAGCTGTACAAGAGAAAGCAGTGAAGTAAAATCCGTTACGGGAATATCGCCGCAGGACACATCAGTTGCGGAAAATCTTACAGTAAGGGAAAACCTTGAATTTATTGCAAATATTTACGGTCTGAGCAAGGAAAAAGTCAAATCACGCACTGACGAAATGATTCAGCTTTTCAATATGCAGGAAACAGAAAACACACGTGCAAAAACTCTTTCGGGTGGCTGGCAGAGAAAGCTTTCAATAGCTATGGCACTGATTTCAGAGCCTAAAGTACTTTTTCTTGATGAACCGACTCTGGGACTTGATGTACTCGCACGCCGTGAACTGTGGAAAGCAATAGAGTCACTCAAAGGAAAAATAACAATAATCCTCACCACTCACTACATGGAAGAAGCAGAAGCCTTGTCCGACCGTATCGCCATAATGATAAACGGAAAAATTTCTGCTATGGGAACACTTGCGGAACTTGAAGAAATATCAGGCAAAAAAGGTCTTGAAAATGCATTTGTTGAAATTGCGGAAAGGAACGGAAAACAATGAACAGAATAAAAGCTTTTGCGTCAAGAAACATGAAGGAGATACTTCGTGAACCTCTCAGTTATATATTCTGTCTCGGATTTCCTATTGTAATGCTTATTGTAATGACCTGCGTAAACAACAGTATTCCGAAAGAGTCGGGAATGACAATATTCAGGATAGATAATCTTTACGGCGGAATATCAGTATTCGGACAGACTTTTATAATGCTGTTCACTGCTATCAGCGTATCAAAAGACCGTGCAGGAGCGTTTCTTGTACGAATGTATGCATCACCGCTGAAACCGACTGATTTTATTGTGGGTTATATTATTCCTATGACCGTATTATCACTTATACAGAATATAATAACAGGTATTGCTTCCATTTTCATATCACTCATAACAAAAACGGAAATAAATATAGGCGGTATGCTTATATCGTTCATTGTACTCATACCGTCAGCAGTTATGTTTATAGGATTCGGACTTTTATTCGGTTCACTATTCAGTGACAAATCTGCTCCCGCAGTAAGTTCCATAATAATATCACTGAGTTCATTTTTGGGCGGAATATGGTTTGATTCTGAAATGACGGGCGGTACAATGCTTAAGATATGCAAGTGTCTGCCGTTCTTCTACTGTACCAAATCCGCACGTTCGGCAACTTTTATGAACTTCGGAAAAGACGAGTTTACAGTACCTCTGATTATAGTGACAGTCTGTGCGGTTGTCATAAATATTATTGCTTCATACTCGTTCAGGACAAAAATGAAAGCTGATTTGTCATAATAAACAATTATATCCCTTCTTTGAGGAGGGATATTTGTATGCCGTCAATTGATTTTTTCTGTCGGAAATGATATACTTATATAGAAAAAAATATTTATAGAGGTGTACACAATGAGTAAGTTCAGAAAACAACACATGACTATATCATGGCACGAAATCATTGAAAGTGAGGAAAATATTCCTGCAATCAATGCGACGCTGAAAGAAAAAGCCACGCTTGTCGGACGAGTGGGACTTATGATGCTTTCAGTCGGTACGGGTGCATGGAGAGTGCGTGCATCAATGAACAAAATATCAAGAGCCTTGAATATAACCTGTACCGCCGATATAGGACTGCTAGCCATAGAATATACCTGCATAGAAAACGGTGAAACTTACACGAATGCCCTTTCAATCAACACTACAGGAGTAAATACAGACCGTCTGAACTGTCTGGAAGAATTTGCAGACGGTTTTCAGGAAAGGGCAGAAAAATATTCCGTTGAACAGTTTCACAGAATCCTTGACAAGTTTCAGGAAATGCCAGCAAACTATAAAGCGTGGAATTTAGGTCTTGCCTCTGCAATAGCCTGTTGTGCGTTCACATTTCTGCTCGGCGGAGGAGCAGTTGAAATGATATGTGCATTTTTCGGAGCAGGTGTGGGAAACTTCGTCAGAAAAAAGCTTCTTGAAAAACACATAACACTTCTTGCAAACGTAACAGTCGGAGTTGCATCGGCGTGCTGTGTGTATGTACTGCTCCTGAAACTTGCGGAAATAGTCATCGGTGTTTCAAATGTACATCAGGCAGGCTACATATGCTCAATGCTGTTTGTTATACCAGGATTTCCGCTTATTACGGGAGGAATCGACCTCGCAAAGCTTGACCTGCGTTCAGGGCTTGAACGTGTCACCTATGCCCTGCTCATAATTATTATGGCAACCCTCACAGGCTGGATAACAGCAACAATATTTCATTTCCACCCGTCCGAATTCAATGAGCCTGAATTAACACACACACTTACTCTCGTTCTCAGACTTATAACAAGCTTCTGCGGAGTATACGGCTTTTCACTTATGTTCAACAGTCCGAGAAAAATGGCTTTGATTGCGGGAATAATAGGAATGATTGTAAATACACTTCGTCTTGAACTTATTGACTTTACATCAATTCCTGTAAGTACAGCTGCATTTGTCGGAGCACTGTGTTCGGGACTTCTTGCGTCGGCACTAAAGAAAAAAGTGGGTTATCCGAGAATAACGCTTACAGTTCCGTCAATAGTAATAATGGTTCCAGGAATGTTCATGTACAAAGGAATATACTACATGGCACTCAACGACATACAGACAGGTGCTTTATGGCTTACAAAAGCACTTCTGATAGTTGTCGCACTTCCTCTCGGACTTATCTTCGCACGAATACTCACAGACACAAATTTCAGAAAAAGCAGCTGATAAAATTAATATAAATCCCCCGAACCGTATAAAAACAGTTCAGGGGATTTTTTATAAAACTTTCTTTTGTTTATTTATCTGTAAAGCGGATTCGTTCAGAACTCAAATTCATAATACGATTTTGATTCTTCCTGCTTTGCTTTTTCGGCTTCAATCCGTCGCTTTGCTTCTTCTTCCTGTTCTGTCAGTTCAGAATATCTTTTATCTTCTGCAGTTAATATGGCATTTTCTTCTTCAGCAGTAGAAATACTATAATAATTTTCGTCGTACCAGCTTATTATTTCAGTCATTCCTGTATCATCGCAGGTAACAACCATAGCAACATCAGAATAACTTGACAAAAATATTCCCGACTGAGAAAAATACATTTTCAGAGTTTTCATAATTTCCTTGTCATACGGAACTGCAACAATACTTACATCACTATCCGAAAAACTCCGCAGGTCAAGAGAATAGAATTTTATACCCATGATGTCATTTTCTACAACATCTGCAATACTTTCCAGTGTTATATATGCGCATGCAATGCTGTTTTCGTCGGATACTTCATCGCTGAACAAAGGTGTTTTTATAAACAGTGACCTGCTTTCTTCGGGCATAGCCGTAAAACCGTCAAAGCACACCGAATGTTTCCATACTCCTTCTGCATCAATATCGGGAGTGTTGTTTATATCATAATAATATTTTTCAGGTGCTTCATTGATTCTGTCACCGTAATATAATACCTGTGAAACAATTTTCTGTACTTCGTCACCAGACTTGAAAATACTTTCATATTCAAACGACGCTAATGAAACTTTGTTGTCATATTTGTCTGTGATGTAAGATTCAGCAGTAGCAGTAGGCGTAAAATTAACTTTCACTGCTTCATTCAAAGCCAATTCAGAAATATTTACTTCCGCCGAATCAATACTTTCAAAATCCTTGTCAGTAAACTTTGCCTTTGAATCTGCAACGGCTATAAAATTGGACTGAATATATTCTCCAATATATTCAACCGCATAAATCTGATTAGTCGGAATATCGTTGTATGTTCTTACAAAAATCCTGACATTCACGCCGTCTTTTCCGCAGTCCTCAAAGGGACACGAATACAGCGGAGTTACAAGC
>CAMWGS010000115.1 GCA_947173865.1 uncultured Ruminococcus sp. | reverse complement strand
CTTATAAACAAAATAAAAGAAAATTATTCTTCTGAAAACGAGTTTTTGTCGGGAGTGTGATTTCTTGCGGGAGTTGTTCTGGGAATACTTCTCGCACCCGTTAAAAAAGGTTTTACAATAGCCTCTTATAACGGGTGCAACAACGAAGCAAAAAATTATAAACACTGCACCATGAACGCTGATGACAAAGAAAATTTATAATCAAAAGGAGTTAATCACAATGAACAAGTCAACAAGAAAAGCAATTATTGCTGGTAACTGGAAAATGAACAAGACACGTCCCGAAGCTAAGGAACTTCTCGAAGCTGTAAAGCCTCTCGTTGCAAACGCTGAAGGCAATGTTGAAGTTATTGCCTGTGTACCTTTCACAAACCTTGAAACTGCTATCAACACAACAGCAGGCTCTAACGTAAAAATCGGTGCTGAAAATGTTCACTTTGAAAAGAGCGGTGCTTTCACAGGTGAAATCTCTGCTGATATGCTTTCCGAACTCGGTGTGGAATACGTTGTTATCGGTCACAGCGAAAGAAGACAGTATTTCGGTGAAACAGACGAAACAGTAAACAAGAGACTTCTTGCCGCACTCGAAGGTGGTTTAAAGCCTATTCTCTGCGTTGGTGAAACTCTTGAACAGAGAGAGCAGGGCATTACAGAAGAAGTTATTGCTATGCAGACAAAAATCGCACTTCAGGGTACTTGTCCGAAGTGCATAAAGAATGTTGTTATTGCTTACGAACCTGTTTGGGCAATCGGTACAGGTAAGGTTGCTACTCCCGAACAGGCTCAGGACGTTTGTGCATTTATCCGTAAGACTATCGAAAATCTTTTCGACAAGGAAGTTGCCGAGAGTATCACAATCCAGTACGGCGGTTCTATGAACGCTAAGAACTGTGCTGAACTTCTTGCCAAGCCTGACATTGACGGTGGTCTTATCGGCGGTGCTTCACTCAAGGCTGACGATTTCAATACTATCGTTCAGGCTGCTGTAAACGGCTGATTCTGAATCAATTTTCAGTGGGTGAATTTTCAGTTTGCCCACTGCCTTTTCAAAACTGAGAACAGATATGAAAAAATCTGATACAGAAAAAACTTTACACGCCCTTAATGTATTGATAGGCTTTTTTCTTAGGTATGATGTTTTGGGTGTATGCAAGCGGAATAACCTTTCAGTTGTTTGTGATTGAATTCTGGGTTAATTTTGCTCTCGCACTGGTTTACAGAATTTACAGGAAAAACGGACGTTTCAGAAAGTCTGTTATTATACTGCGTGTGGTTTCGGTAACTGTCTTAATATTGATGATACTTGCTCCGGTTACTCTGATGAATTTCAAAAATACAAAATTCATATATCCGGTAAAGCGTTTTTGTTACGGTTACGGAGTATATTCAGAAAGATTGAATAATGATATTCTTCCGTCATTCCTGCCGAAAAAATGCGACGACTATATGTTTATCACACAGGGTTGTATGATTGCACAAGATTATCACCCGTCGGCTTATCTTGCTTTTCATACTGATTCCGAAACATTAAAAAATACGAAAATCATTTTGATTCTTTGAACTATGTGGAACGTCAGACAGCATATATGCCTAATCAGGAAGAAAAACAGTTTCCGGAAGAATACAAAGTAATATTAAAATGTCCCGAAGAGCTTCCCCGACACGTTTTCGATCGACTTCAATCCGAACACATACACGATTTTGAAAAGGCTATAATATATACTACAGCATCTTCTTATTACAACAAAGGATGTATGTTTGATTATGATTCGGGTCTTGCTGTATTCTGGTAATGACAAGAGGTAATTTATGTACTTGAAAAAATTTTTATAATTCTGTCGGCAATTGTTACATCAGTATTCATGACAATGGGTTGCGGTGAAAATAAAAACTCCGGTATTCCTGAACCTGACAAAATAGTACCTGCAAAAAATGAACTTGTTGAAAATCTCACCGATGACGGATATTCGGTTGAAACTTTCGATACAATACTTGATACAGATTTTTCGGGTGAAAGGGTATATGCCGAAAAAGACGGAAAATATATTGATATATGTTATGGACTCAGTACCTCAGATGCGGAAAGACTGTTTCAGACATATGAAGACAAATACAAATCAGACGGTTATTACATAATTGCTCAGAACGGCAATTATGTGTATGCAATAAGCGATAAAAAGACTTTTAAATCATGTGGATTTAAAAGTACAGACAACGTAGGTCAGCAGAACATACGTGAATAAAAATATAGGAGAAATAATTATGTCAAAAAAACCTGTTGCACTTATTATTATGGACGGTTTCGGTTATAACTCGTCCGATTACGGCAATGCTATTACTGCTGCTAAAACTCCCAATATTGACAAATATATGAATGGTCCTCACACTCTTATCGGTGCGAGCGGTCTGGATGTCGGACTTCCTGACGGTCAGATGGGCAATTCCGAAGTTGGTGTGCGTCCGTAAGGGCAATAATTGTTGTAACGATTAGTGTTACTATCCTAAGAGAACGGGATAACATCACTGACCTTATCCGAAAGGGAAACCAGACGGGGAGTGTAGCATGGTCAGAAAGCTATAAGTTGACAAACTGGAATGTCACGACTGAATAGCGAGATGTAAAGGTTATATGAGGATAAAAGTTGTTCTACTTGAAATTCGAGCGTGAGCAGTCAAATCGTGAGGCACTATCGAAACCAGTTGAAACGATAGACTGAGTCAAGTCAAGGAACTGACCGACTTCCAAGACGTGTTTGTTTTAACCTCAGGCTGTAAAACAAACGGTTCTCACATCAGCAATGATGTCAAAGAACTCAGGGCATACATTGAGTAAATGTAAAAACGCTAAAGAATTATCCGACAATAACCGTATACTTGCAATTATTGTACTAAACGGAGATTGCCTAAATCGGAACGCTTAATACAGAATACAGTTATCCAGTAAACCCGAAGTCATATAAATATGACATACAGGAAATGAAATTTGGGGCAGAGAGCAAGTGATATACAAGTTAAGTGTTGAAATAAAGTAAACATGGTATATACTCTGTAAGTCTGCATTAAGCTATAATGAGCAACATCATTAGGCTTGCAAAGTCATTTGAATATCCGACATGGCAACGGAGCTGTCGTAGTAGTCTGAGAATGGGAAAGCCATTCACATGGCAAAGGACAGCAGTCATAATTAACTAAAACAAAGAAGAATGGAGGAAGTTCCCCAATGAGAAATTCAGAAAAAGTTTTAGTTGAACTAACAAAACAAGCACAGAATAAGGAATATCAGTTTGAAAGAATATACAGAAATTTGTGTAACGCAAATATGTATATAACAGCGTACAGCAATATCTACAAGAACAATGGTAGCTCAACAAGTGGTAACGATAACGAAACCGCAGACGGATTTAGTGAAAAAAGCATACAGCGTATCATAGACAGTATAAAAGATGAGAGCTATCAAGTTCAGCCTGTAAGGAGGACATATATTTCCAAAAAGAGTGGTAAGAAAAGACCATTAGGCATACCAAATTTTAGCGACAGACTTGTACAGGAAGTATGCCGAATGATGTTAGAAGCAATATATGAACCTGTATTCTTCGACAACTCACATGGATTTAGACCGCACAAAAGCTGTCATACAGCACTGACACAAGTACAAAGAACATTCAAGGGTGCTAACTGGTTCATAGAAGGAGACATAAAGGGTTGCTTTGATAACATAGACCATACCGTTTTAATAAATATCTTGCGAAAGAGAATTAAAGACGAAAGATTTATAAGACTGATATGGAAATTCCTAAGAGCAGGATATATGGAAAACTGGAGATACCAGAACACATACAGCGGAACACCTCAAGGTGGTATTGTAAGTCCTATATTAGCAAATATCTATCTCAACGAACTTGATGTGAAAATTGAAGCTATAAAGCAAAAATTCACAGCAAACAACGTAGGAGAAGCAAAAAAGAACAGAGTAAGAAATCCAGTATATGTAAAACTCAGTAATGATATGGGTAAGCTGAAAATCAAGATAAATCAATGCGATGATGAACTTGAAAGACAGGAATTTATCAAAGAATATGAGAGATTACAGCAACTCAGAAACCAAAAACAAGAAAAAACAGGATTAGGAAATTACAAAAATATGCAGTATGTGCGATATGCAGACGACTTTATAATCAGTGTAATGGGAAGTAAACAGGACTGCCAAGACATTAAAGATGAACTGACAGATTTTTTAAAGGAAGAACTGAAACTTGAACTTTCCGAAGAAAAAACACTAATAACACACAGCAGAGATAAGGCAAGATTTCTGAACTATGAAATACAGGTCAGAGAGAACAGCCATTTCTTTGAAAACAAAAATGGTATCAAAAGAAGAACAGGAAATATGGGAATAGCGTTATTTATGCCAAGAGACGTTATGTTGAATTACATCAATGAAAAAGGTGTAGTCCAAGACATAAATGCTGAACACTGGAGAGGAAAAGCAAGACCATATCTTCAATGTTTAAGTGATTTAGAAATAGTTACAACATACAATGCAGAAATAAGAGGACTATACAATTACTACTCTATGGCAGAAAATGTATCAACGAGAATGAACATGATATATCATGTCATGGAATACAGTTGTCTGAAAACACTTGCAGGAAAACACAAAAGTAGTGTTTACAAAATAAGAGGTAAATACACAGTGGGTAAAGATTGGGGTGTCAAATATGACACAAAAGAAGAAAAGAATAAAGTAAAATTTTTCTATAATCACGAATTTAAGAAAAAAGGCACTCCAAGTAAAGAAATCCATATTGACAGCAAAGCAAATCCAATGATGTACACTGGAATAACTGAACTTGAACAGAGAATATCCGCAAGAAAATGTGAAATGTGCGGAAAAGAAAACGTGCCGTTTAATATACATCACGTTCACCAACTAAAAAACCTTACAGGTAAAACAAAGTGGGAACTTACGATGATAGCACGTCAAAGAAAAACCTTAGTATTGTGCGAAGAATGTCACAGGAAAATTCATAACCATGAAGATTAATAAATTAGTTAGTTATATTATGATGGAAAGCCGTATACATCGAGAGGTGTACGTACGGTTTGGGGAGGGGTTAGTGTAGACCTACATTAGTGATAATGCAAGGCGACACTTTCCTACTCTACCACACAAATATTGGTGCAGGACGTATTGTATATCAGATGCTTGTAAAGATTTCAAAGGACATCAAGGACGGCGTTTTCTTTGAAAACAAAGCTCTCCTCAATGCTATGAAAAACTGTAAGGAAAAGAATTCCGCACTTCATCTTATGGGACTTCTTTCACCCGGTGGCGTTCACAGCCATATGGAACATCTTTTCGGCATTGTGGAAATGGCTAAGAAAAACGGTCTTGAAAAAGTTTATATTCATGCTTTTCTTGACGGTCGTGACGTTCCTCCGTCATCTGCTGCCGAGTTCATGGAGCAGACTGTTGCAGAACTTGATAAAATCGCTCTCGGAAAGGTTTCCACAATTTCAGGTCGTTTCTATGCTATGGACAGAGACAACGCATGGGACAGAGTTGAAAAGGCTTATTCCGCTATGGTATACGGTGAAGGTGTAAAAGAAAATTGTCCCGTACAGGCTATAAAGAACTCATACGAAAATGAAGTTACAGATGAATTCATGCTCCCGACTGTTATCGAGGGCGGTGAACAGATTAAGGCGGACGACAGCGTTATTTTCTTCAACTTCCGTCCCGACCGTGCAAGACAGATTACCCGTGCCTTTGTTGACCCTGATTTCACAGGATTTGAAAGAAAGAACGGTTTCTTTAATCTTCACTTTGTCTGCATGGCACAGTATGATGCTTCAATGCCTAATGTAACAGTTGCATATCCTCCCGAACAGCTTACAATGACTATGGGTGAATATCTCAGCAAGTCAGGAAAAACACAGCTCCGTATCGCAGAAACTCAGAAATATGCTCATGTTACTTTCTTCTTCAACGGCGGTGAAGAAAAGCAGTTTGAGGGTGAAGACAGAATACTCATAAAGTCACCTGACGTTGAGACTTTCGACCTCAAGCCGGAAATGAGTGCATATGAAGTATGTGACGCTGTTGTTGACGCTATCAACTCCGACAAGTATGATGTTATTATTCTTAATTACGCTAACTGTGACATGGTAGGTCATACAGGTATTTTTGACGCTGCTGTTGCTGCCGTTGAAGCTGTCGATACCTGTGTTGGTAAAATGGTTGACGCTATTCTTGCAAAGGGCGGTGCTGCTCTTATCACGGCTGACCACGGAAACGCTGACAAGATGTATGAACCCGACGGAAGCCCGTTTACTGCTCATACTACAAATCCCGTTCCGCTTTTCTGTGTAGGTTACGACTGCGAACTTCGTGAGGGTGGCGTTCTTGCCGACCTTGCACCTACAATGCTTGAAATTCTTGAAATGCCACAGCCTGCTGA
>CAMWGS010000114.1 GCA_947173865.1 uncultured Ruminococcus sp. | reverse complement strand
AGAAAGCACACGGACGAGTCAGCCGAAATTTTTGATAATATCTGTCAGCTGACAGGTGAGATTTTTTCAAAGTCCGATGCACTGATTTTTGTGTGTGCCTGCGGAATTGCAGTCAGGGCGGTTTGTCCGCATATTGTGTCAAAAATTTCAGACCCTGCGATTATTGTAGTGGACGATTGCGGAAAGTTTGTCGTTCCTGTACTTTCGGGACATATCGGCGGTGCAAACAGACTTGCGGAAATAATTGCCGAGAAAATAAAAGCTGTTCCTGTTGTGACGACGGCTACGGACACAAGTAAAAAGTTTTCTCCTGATTCTTTTGCGGTTGCTAACGGTCTGATTATTTCAGACATGAAGAACGCAAAGGAAATTGCTTCGGCAGTACTTGACGGTGAAATAATTGGTCTTGTGAGTGATTATGAGTGCAGAAATGTTCCTGACGGAATTTCACTTGAAAATAATTGTCGTACTGGTATATGTATAAGTAAATATTCTGAAATAAAGCCTTTTTCTGTTACACTTAATCTTGTCCCGAAAAATTTAATTATAGGGATAGGGTGTAAAAGAGGAGTTTCCTGTGAGACGATTGAAAAGAGAGTTTCAGAAAGTCTTTTGTCTGCGGAAATTTCGGCGGAGAGAATATGCGGAGTTACGACTATTGACATAAAATCGGAAGAAAAGGGGCTTAATGAATATTGTCAGAAAAATAATTTTGTTCTTAAATATTTCACGGCTGACGAACTGATGAATTTACAGGGTGATTTTACAACATCGGAATTTGTAAGGAAAACTACAGGAGCAGACAATGTCTGTGAAAGAAGTGCTGTAATTTGCAGTGGCGGACGGCTTGTCATGCGGAAAAATGCAGGTGACGGTGTGACGGTTGCTGTTGCCGAAAAACCAGTGATTATTGATTTTGAAAGGAAAATTTTATGAAACTTTATGTTGTCGGATTCGGTGGAGGAAGCCGTGAGGGTATGACTGTTGAAGCGGAAACAGCCATTAAAAAAAGTGATTTGATTGTAGGGTACACAGTATATACAGACCTTGTAAAAAAAATTTTTCCCGAAAAGGAGTATATTTCAACAGGAATGAGACAGGAGCGTGACAGGGTTGAACTTGCACTGAAAGAGTCTCGGAGCAGGACAGTTTCACTTGTATGCAGTGGTGACAGCGGAGTGTATGGAATGGCAGGTTTTGCAATTGAGATGTCACGGAATTTCCCTGAAACCGATATTGAAGTAATTGCAGGAGTCACTTCGGCTCTGAGCGGTGGTGCGGTACTCGGTTCCCCCCTTACGCACGACTTTGCTGTTATAAGTCTTTCGGATTTGCTTACTCCTATGGAAAAAATAATTAAAAGGGTACGTTGTGCTTCTGAAGCCGATTTCACGATAGTCCTTTACAATCCGTCATCAAAAAAGCGTGCGGACTACCTGCGTAAAGCCTGTGACGCAATGCTTGAATACAAGTCTCCTGAAACGGTCTGCGGTTACGTCCGTAATATAGGCAGGGATGGACAGAAAAGCCGTATTCTTACTCTTGTCGAACTCCGTGAAACTTCTGTTGATATGTTTACAACCGTTTTTGTCGGCAATTCCGAAACAATGGTTATAAACGGGAAAATGGTGACACCGAGAGGTTACGGAAATGTCTGAACTGCTTATTTTCGGTGGAACTACAGAGGGCAGACATCTTGCGGAATTTTGTGACGAAAAAAATATACCTGCCTGTATATGTGTAACTACGGATTACGGTGCGGAACTTCTGCCGAAAAGCCGAAACATAAAAATAGTTGTCGGACGGCTTGACAGTGTTCAGATGAGAGAAATTATTGTTGAAAATAAATACGGTTATGTCGTTGACGCTACACACCCTTATGCTGTTGAGGCTACAAAGAATATAAAGTCGGCGTGTGCGGAAACAGATGCCGAATATATACGTCTTGTCCGTGAGAGTGCGGAGAGTACCGACGGAATTGTTGTGGAGAATATGGACGAACTTGTTGATATTCTCAACCGAAACGAAAAGACTGTGCTAAGTACTCTCGGCAGTAAGGAACTCGGAAAACTTACGGAAGTCGTGAATTTCCGTAAAAGGATATGGGTCAGGGTTCTGCCTTCGGACAACATCAGGGAACTTTGTATTAATTTGGGTTACGACGAAAACAGGCTCATATTCAAGAAAGGACCTTTTACGGAAGAAGAAAATATCAGTCATATCAGGCAGAGCGGTGCGGAAGTTCTTGTAACAAAGGAAAGCGGTGTCACGGGTGGTTATCCCGAAAAAGTATCGGCATCGAAAAAATGCGGTATTGATTTGATTGTACTTAAAAGACCGTCCGAAAAGGGAGACGGCATTAACAAAGTAAAAAATATTATTGAGAAAATTTGCGGAGGTGACTGAAATAAAAGTTTACGTAGTCGGAACGGGTATGGACGGTGTAAAAACACTTACACTTGAAGCATTTACAATTATAGATTCCGCTGATGTTCTTATTGGTGCAGGGCGTATGCTTGAACCGTTTGAACATCTTCAAAAGAAAATGATATGTGAATATTCGGCTGAAAAAATAGCGGACTATATACATAATTGCGGACATAATACAATTGTTGTACTGATGTCTGGGGACTGCGGATTTTACAGCGGAGCAAAGAGACTTTCAGAATTTCTTGACTGTGAAATTGTCAGCGGAATTTCAACACCTGTCTATTTTTGTTCAAAAATCGGAAGACAGTGGGAAAATATGAAATTTGTCAGCCTGCACGGAAAGCACGGAAATGTAGCTGTAAATGTCATGCAGAACGAGCATTGTTTTTTTCTTCTCGGCGGAAAAATCACCCCCGCAGAAATTTGCGGGACACTTTGCCGTTACGGTTTGGGTGCTGTCAGTGTTTTTGTCGGTGAAAACCTGTGTTATGAAAATGAACGAATAATATCAGGAACTGCGGAGAGTTTGCAGGACATTGAGAGTGGAAATTTATGTGCGGTGATTACCGAAAATAAAAATTATATGAAATATATTCCGTCGGGAATTGACGACGGGGATTTTATAAGAACCGCAATTCCGATGACAAAGGCAGAAGTGCGTGCGGTTGCTGTTTCAAAGCTGAATATCGGCAGGAACAGTATTTGCTGGGACATTGGTTGCGGTACGGGTTCTGTGTCGGTGGAAATGGCTGTGAAGTGTACGGATGGCGGTGTTTATGCATTTGACAAAAATCTGAAAGCCGTGAAACTTACTTCTGAAAATTCCGAAAAATTCGGCTGTGACAATATTCATGTTTATGAAAGTCTTTTCCCCGAAGATATTCCTGAAAATATTCCTGTTCCGAACTGTGTTTTTATAGGCGGTGCGTCGGGAAAAATATCAGGTATAATAAAATATGTTACGAAATTAAACCCGTCTGTCGAAATAGTTGTGACAGCAGTTTCAGTTGAAACACTTAATGAATGTATGAATGTTTTTGACACTGAAATTACTCAGATTGCCGTGACAAGAACACGCAGAATAGGTAGTCACACTATGTTGTCGGCGGAGAATCCTGTGTTTGTTATAAAGAGGAAGATAAAATGCGTAGAGTAATAATTGCAGGGACGGGAAGTGGTTGTGGAAAAACAACAGTGACCTGTGCCGTTATGGAGGCGTTGTGCAGACGTGGAATGAAATTGTCATCATTCAAGTGCGGACCTGACTACATAGACCCGATGTTTCATGAAAAAATAATAGGAACGTACTCGCACAATCTTGATAGTTTTTTCTGTGACGAAAATACCGTTAAATATTTACTTTATGAAAACGGTATAAACAGTGATATTTCCGTGATTGAGGGGGTTATGGGTTTTTACGACGGAGTAAACGGAAAGGGTTCGGCATTGTCTGTTGCGGAAATTACCGATACACCCGTTATACTTGTTGTTGACTGTAAAGGTATGAGCAACTCTCTCGGTGCGGTGGTAAAAGGGTTTCTGACATACAGAACGCCTAACAATATCTGCGGAATTATTTTTAACAGACTTCCTGAAAAGCTTGTTTCGTGTGCAAAAAAAATATGTGCTGAACTGAATACAGTTTATTTCGGATATATGCCGTCTCATAAATGTACGATTGAAAGCCGTCATCTCGGACTTGTTACGGCAGACGAAATTTCGGATATAAAGGAGAAAATAAAGTTTCTTGGTGAACTTGCTGAAAAAGATATCCTGCTTGACAAAATTATAAATTACTCTGAAAGACCTTTTCCGAAATTTACAGAAATTAATATTGAAAAAATGTTTGAAAATCCACCTGTTGTGGCAGTGGCAAGGGACAGAGCTTTCTGTTTTCTTTATAAGGACAACGTCTCTTTACTGGAAAAAATCGGTTGCAGGATAAAATATTTTTCACCACTTTATGATGAACGTGTCCCCGAAGATGCTGACGGTCTCATTCTCTGCGGAGGTTATCCCGAACTTTATTTGGAACGTCTTTCGGAAAATATTTCAATGTGTGAATCGGTAAAAAGTCTAGTCAACGTCGGTATACCTGTAATTGCGGAGTGTGGAGGATTCATGTACCTGCATAAGTACATTGAAAACAATAATGAAACTTATCAGATGACAGATGTGTTTGAATCGTCTGTATACAGAACGGACAGACTTCAGAGGTTCGGATATATTACGCTTGAATCAGAAAGCGATAGTCTGCTTTTTAAAAAGGGCGATAAAATTACCGCACATGAGTTTCATTACTGGGAAAGTACAGACTGCGGAAAAAGTCTTACCGCAGTAAAACATGATGGCAGGTCTTGGGAATGTTGCAGGTGCAGTGAAAGTATGTACGCAGGATTTCCGCATATTTATTTTTATTCGGACATAAGAATGGCAGAACGCTTTGCGGTGGCGTGTGCGGAATACGGAGGTAAAAAATGGACAGAATAGAGAAAATAAAACCGTCGGACAGATTATCGGCGGTTTCGGCAAAAAAACAGTGGGACAGTATAGCCAAACCTCTCGGAAGTTTCGGACTTCTGGAAGAATTTATTGAAAAGATTGCATCAGTACAGGGAACTAAAGACGTTGATATTTCAAAGAGAGCTGTTGCGGTAATGTGTGCGGACAACGGTGTTGTGTGTGAGGGAGTTACGCAGACAGGGAGTGAAGTTACGGCATTGAGTTCAGTTGCCATTGCTGAGGGACGTTCCAATATAAACGCTCTTGCGGACGCTTACGGTGCAGACGTTATATCAATAGATATAGGAATTAACCGTGATGTTGAATGTGGACGGCTTATAAATAAAAAAATTGCATACGGTACACAAAATATAACTGTTTCACCTGCAATGACCGTGAACCAGGCTGAAAAAGCTGTATGCGTGGGAATGGATGTTGTCCGTGACCTTAAAAATAAGGGATTTGATATTATCGTTACAGGCGAAATGGGTATAGGAAATACAACGACGGCAAGTGCAGTTTCGTCAGTACTTCTTGATATGTCGGTTGAGGAGGTTACGGGACGTGGAGCAGGTCTGACAACGGAGGGGCTTGAAAGAAAGATTTCCGCAATAAAACGGGCAATTGAGTTCAATAAACCTGACAGGGACAACCCTTTTGAAGTTCTTGCAAAAGTCGGAGGATTTGACATTGCAGGAATGACAGGTCTTTTTCTTGGCGGAGCATTTTACCGAATACCAACAATTATAGATGGTGTTATTTCTGCGGCTGCTGCGGCAATTGCCTATAAAATAAATCCTTTGTGTGCTGAATATATGATTGCAGGACACGTTTCTGACGAACCCGCAGGAATAAAGCTTCTTGAACTTATCGGACTCAGAGCTGTTATAAATGCAGGTCTTCGGCTTGGTGAAGGTACGGGTGGAATAATGCTTCTTCCGCTTCTTGACGGAGCGTTGTCACTTTACAGAAACGCCCACAGGTTTGACGAAATCGGAATGGAGAGGTATGTGAAACTTGAATGATTACACTTATAACAGGCGGTTCAAAGTGCGGAAAGTCTTCGCTTGCGGAAAGAATAACGTGCAGTTTTCCGGACAGGAAGTTCTATATTGCAACTATGCGACCGTACGGAGAAGAAGCTTTTTGTGCGATTGAGAGACATCGTGAAATGCGACACGGAAAAGGTTTTGAGACGATAGAAAAGTATACTGATTTGGGTGAAATAGTTCTGCCTGAAAAAAGTGCTGTTCTTATTGAATGTATGGGAAATCTGTGTGCAAATGAGATGTTCGTGGACAATAAAATAATAAATCCCGTTGACAAAATTATAAATGACATTGAATATCTTGCCGATATTACCAAATGTCTTACAATCGTCACGAATGAAGTCGGAAACGATGGTATTTCATATGAAAGCGGTACGGAAAAATATATTGCCTGTATCAATGAAATCAATCGTAAAATTGCACTGTCTGCCGATAATGTCATTGAGTGTGTTTACGGAATACCTGTTGTTCTGAAAGGAGAATTACATTGCTGAAATCACTTTTTTCTGCTTTTCTTATGTACTCACGTATAC
>CAMWGS010000113.1 GCA_947173865.1 uncultured Ruminococcus sp. | reverse complement strand
GAGTTGAAGTCACCTGAATTGTAGTCACCTGAATTGTAGTTACCTGTATTATGATGACCAGTACAATTTTTACCTTCATTTGCCAAATTCAGCACCTTATGCCAGCTGAGTTCCCTGACAATCGTTATTTCATCGGTAACTGACTTGTTGCCTTCTGTTTTTACATTTCCGACTGCTTCAATTTCAGCAACCTTGTTGTTACTATCGAAAGTATAGTAATTGAAACAGTCAGCGACTTTTTCACAGAAATGGAAACCCGATTCACAAACATCAATTTCACCTTTATGTCTGAATGTTTCACCGACTGCGTACTGGAATCCTCTGCACGTCCAGTCGGGATTGAATACCTTGTAACCCTTTACGCTCATATATTTATCCTCCTTTTTAGCATACGTTATACTTGACTGCCATTTCCTTAGCAATAGCAAGTGAAATTTCAATCAGCTTTCTGTCCTCACCGATTATGTCAAGACGGTTCACTTTGTTGACTGCTGAACGGCATACACCTTCACCATACATACGGTTACGCTTGTTTGTGAGACGTGTTTTAAGCGATACACGGCTTCTTGTATCAACGAGACTGTAAAACTCGTCCCACACAAAGTTCAGTCCACTGAAACCGCTGCTTGAATTGTTGGCGATTTTCCTGATAATTGCAGTTATATCAGACCGCCATGAGTTCGGATTCAGACTTATAACGTCTTTTATACCGTCAAGCTTTGCGTTGGTGATTTCGAGTGCCGTAGCCTGTTCTGCCTGCTTGGATTCAAGTGCGTTCTGTCGCTGTTCCATTTGTATCATGAACTGCAACTGCGGTGACAGGGCGGAGTAGTCAGGAATGGTCTGAATATCTCTTGTCTGGAAGTAGTGTTCAAGCAGATAGTCGTATGCCTCCCACGCCTTGTCGGTGTTCAGGCTCTTTGCATGGAGCAGTGAACCTCTTTCAGTCCACAGATACAGACAACGGACTTTTCCGAAATTTGCAACGGACAATTTGTCCGACGCAAAAAACGCTTTCAATTCTTCACCTGTAAGGCAATAAAAATGTTTGCCCTCTGTATAATGTTCTTTGTTACGGTTGAAGTTTCTGGTGACTGTGCCAACAGTTGTTCCGTAAGCTTCTGCAAGCTGTGCGGTCGTGAGAACTCTTTTTCCCTCGTTCTCAATCGGGGATAACTGAAATTCAGTCATTTGAATCATTCCTTTCATTTTTCGGCGTGGTTTTTGGTTCTGCCGACAAGATAATCAAGCGAACAGTCAAACACATCTGCAATCTGTTCAAGCATTGCAACCGTTGGAATACGAAGACCACGCTCAACTTGTGAAATAAAAGCTTGGTTTACATTTACCATTTCTGCCAGTTCTTCCTGAGAAAGATTTTTGGCTTTACGTGTAACTGCGATATTGGAAGCCAATGTCACTATATCACCTCCTTTAAATTGCGAATTTTCGCCATAAAATATAAGCAAGCTATTGACAAACCTAAAAAAATATTGTATAATATTATTAAGAAAAAATAGTAAAGGTGGTGAAAAAATGAGTGAATCATTAAACATTGACATTATTGAGGCGTTGACTTTGATTCATCTGAAATCTTTGGATTCATCAGAATTATCTTCGGATAAAATCGTAGACAGTTACTTTAATGCTTACAAAAAGATAAATGAAGCATATACGGTAAAAAAAGAAGAATTTGATAAAGAAAACGCCTCTAATTTCGGTTGTCAAATAGCTTGACTGTTTTCGCATTTGTGTTCGGACTGCAATTGTTCCAGCAGTTGCAGTCTGCTTTCAAGTTCACGGAATCGGGCAACATTGTGTGGTGACGCTTTATTAACTTTTTCAATCCATGCATTAATAGAGTTAATTTCTTTGTTTAATTCGTCCAACTTTTGCAAAACGTAATTCATTGGCATATTTTCTCACCTCCTTTGATGTTATCCGAGAAGCAAAAGCCTGAAAGTCTCTTTACCTTTTGGAGTGATAAATAGCTGAGTGCTTGAAAAACCTGTCTTTTCGTTTACAAATTCTTTGAGTACAAAAAGTCCGTTTTCGACGTGTTTGGCATAAGGCATAAGTTTGCCTCTCTTATCACGGTATAGATACTTCTTTTCAAGCAGAAAAGCAACAAAAGCGTTCTGCTTTATCTGTAGTTCCTTAGCTGTTTCCCTGATACCTGTCAGCAAGTTGCTTTCAACGAGTGTATCAAAGTAATCAGCTTTCGGACGCATGATTTCACATTCTACTGTGAGTTCTGAGCATTTCACTTCAAGCTGTTTTAAGGTTGCCTGTGAAATCTGATAGGCTCGTGCCATTATAGCATTTGGTGAGTTCCACTGTTCCTCCACAGCTATAAAGTAACGGCGGATTGTTCTGCCTATCTCGGTACGCTGAAGCATACATATCTCCTTTGCCATAGGGATTGTCAGTTGGTGGTCGGTGATTGTTGTGTATGGATTTCTTGGATTATTGGTTTCACAAAATTGTGAAACCAATGTGAAGTCCGAATTTTCGGTAAAATCATATTCACACATTCTTTTGAACCAGTCTGTGTATTTTGTTTTTACTTCGAGTGCTTTGTGAAGTTCTCTGCCCATGACTGTAGGACGTTCGCCGTTGTAGTTGATTGGGATTAAATCATTCACTTGAATCATTCCTTTCTATTTACTTGTAATGTATGAATCATACATCTTTTTCGTCGGTAGGTGTTGTTATGCCATAAAGGTCATTAGGACGAACATTGAGAGCATCACATATTCTTAAAACGTCTCTCCAGTCGATTATTTTACGACCATGAAGCATATTGCTGAATTGACGTGCCGTATAACCCGCCTTTTCAGCAACTACTTTCTGTTTAATTCCTTGCTGTGCAATAATTTCCTTTGTGTTTCTTGCCACTAAATTCATATAAAACATCCTCCTTTCAATATTGATTTTTTGACATTTTTATGTTATAATATGGATATGGATTATTTGAATAGGGGGTGAAAAAATAATATGAGTAATATTGATAGTTTTGCAGACAATTTGATAAATGCTATCACCGAATCTGAAATTGATATTGATTGTCCAAATTGTGAAAAAGAAATCACTTTCACAATTTCAGATGTCGGCTCAAGCATTACATGTCCTTACTGCAATCAGATTATAAATCTTGAATCTGAGTAAGAATCATTTGAATCAGTTGGTATATTACAATTTTCAATTGTAGATATCAACTGATTCATTTTGTTCTGAATCAAGTCAACCTTTTTTTCGATTTTATCAAGAGCTTTAATGGCATTTGAATTGTCAAAATTAATTTTTATTGTTATACTTTCATCCTTTGATATATCCATTTTTTCACCTCTTTCCGTCACTTCATTTAATTCGGGTTTTTCTCAATTTTCTTGTGACAATTATATATTATCACAATTTTATTGAAATGTCAAGACTTTTTTTCAATTTTTTTGAGATTTTTTATTGACATACCAAAAAAATTGTGATATTATTAAAGTATTGGAGGTGAAAAAAATGAGCATTGGCAGCAGAATTAAACAGCGGCGTGAAGAATTGGGTTTAACACAGCCTGAATTAGCAAAGTTAATTGGTGTATCAAAAGGGACAATAGGTAATTACGAAACGGGTTTAAGTGCACCAAATGAAAAAAATTTTTTTAAACTTTTTGAAGTTTTAAAATGTGATGCTAATTTTCTTTATCAAGATGAAATGTTAATGATAGATAAAGATACCATAACTAATGATGAGAAAAAAATCATAAAAAAATATCGTTCTCTTGATATATATGGAAAAAAAGTAGTTGACTGTGTTCTTAATCTCGAACTAGACCGTTGTGATACAAGTTCTACAGACAAAAATATAACCATTCAACCGTCTGAAATGGTAATACACCAAGAACCGTTGCTAAAAATAGTGCAGACTGTCCAGCATACTCAACCATTTGAGAAAATCGCAAGGAACGGAAAAAGAACAATCCTAACAGACGAAGAAGTAGAAAAGCTCCACGAGTTAGATAATGACGAACCACCGAATCTAAACTTAAAAAAATCCCCTACTGTTAAGTAGGGGATTTTGTATAATATTTAAATTATTTTATAAATAAATTTCATAACTTTTACAATGGGAATTCACCGAAAGCTACATAAAATAAGTTAGAGGTGAATTTTTATGTTTAATGATTTTTATAATATTTACAAAGGAGCAAGAGACAGTAACGAAAACATTATAAAACAAATAAAAAAATCATAAAAATTTATAATGATTTTCACGCTGGGTACGTTCGGAAACGAGCGTAGCACACAGATTGAATTGCAGGTAATGCCTAAAGCTCTGCACCACAACAGTGGAGAAATCACACTGTGACGGGACGAAAGTAGAAACAACGCAGAGATGGATATAGGGTTAAATCCTAAGTATCTGAAAACAATGGCTGTTCATGCAGGTAAGCTCCTAAGTCGAAAGATATGGAGAAACTTCAACGACTATCCTAACCTAAGAAGGAGTACATCGCAAGCCAAAGGCGGTGGAAGCGGTCTGCCCCTAACGTAAAGACGAGGGTGAAGAAATAGTCTTTGCACGTCCTGAAAGGGAGTGACTATTAGCGTGAGCGAAATAGTGTTGCAGAAGTTGCGTTCTGTGACAAAAAGTGAAAACTTTATAATTGTTTATAAATATTCAAAAATATCTCTTGACTTTTTACAATATTTATGATATAATAAGTTAAGAGGTGATAAAAATGGAAATAAGAAAATATTCCATAGGACAATTTGCTAAATTAATTAATCGTACAGAGCAGACATTAAGAAACTGGGACAAAAGCGGTAAGCTGAAACCTGCTTATGTTGATACAGAAACAGGGTATCGTTATTACACCGACGAGCAGTTAAGGCTGTACAACGGCGAAAAAACGAGAGACAAACAGGTGATAGGCTATTGCCGTGTTTCAAGTGCAAAGCAGAAAAATGCGTTAGACAGACAGATTGAAAATGTAAAAGCATACATGTATGCCAGAGGTTATCAGTTCTCAATCATATCTGATATTGGAAGCGGTATCAATTACAACAACAAAGGTCTGAAAAGGCTTATGGATATGATTCAGAAAGAAGAAGTTTCAAAAATCGTAATCCTGTACAAAGACAGACTTGTACGTTTCGGATTTGAATTAATCGAAAATATCTGCACTTCAAAGGGAATTGAAATAGAAGTGATAGATAATTCCGAAAAAAGCGATGAAGAAGAAATTGTAGAAGATTTAGTACAGATAATCACCGTTTGCAGTTGCAGATTGCAGGGGAAACGAGGAAACAAGACCAAAAAAATGATTGAGGAACTGAAAAATGATGATTAAGGGTATCAAAGTAAAACTTTATCCGACAAGGGAACAGGAGATTTTACTTTGGAAATCAGCAGGCATTGCAAGATTTGCATATAACTGGGCAAAAAGATTTTCTGATACTTATTACAGAATTTTCAGAAAAACAGTATCATGCGGAGCAATGAGAAAACACTTCACAAAGCTCCGCAGACGTAAAAAATATGCATGGCTGAATGAAGTATCTTCTGAAATTCCACAGCAGGCAATCAAAGATTTTGACAACGCAAGAACACGATATTTTGAACATATCAGCAAACTGCCGAAATTCAAGACAAAAAAGAAGAGTAAAGTTTCATTCTTTCACAATAACAATAAATTTGTCGTGGAAGATGGTTATATTCAGCTTGAAAAAATCGGAAAAATCAGAATGTCAGACGAAAGCAGACTGCCAAGAGGACGATACAAAAAAGATAAAATCAAGGTGACAAACCCAAGAATCAAGCATAACGGACGTTACTGGTATCTTTCAGTCGGCATAGAATGTGAAGAAACACCACTTAAACTTAATCCTGATTTATCAGTTGGAATTGATTTGGGTATCAAGGAACTTGCAATAGTGAGCAACTTTGAAAAGCCGTTCTGCAATATCAACAAAACAAAGTCTGTACGAAAACTGAAGAAAAGAATCAGACGCTTAAAACGTCAGGCATCAAGAAAGTACGAGAAAAACCGCAGAGGACAGCAGTTTATCAAAACAAATAATATCCGAAAACTGGAGCAGAAAATAAAGATTCTGGAACAGCATCTGACAAATATCCGTGTCAATCATACGCATCAGGCAACAAATATGATAGCGAAAACCAAGCCGTCAAGAATTGTTATGGAAACACTGAATGTAAAGGGTATGCTGAAAAACAGACACCTTGCCGATGCGGTTCAGGAACAGGGATTTTACAGATTTATCCAGTACATGAAATACAAATCCGAAAAATATGGAATTAAATTCATTCAGGCTGACAGATTTTATCCGAGTTCTAAAACCTGTTCCTGTTGCGGAAATATCAAATCAGACCTGAAGTTATCGGATAGAATCTATTATTGCGATAACTGCGGTATGATACTTGACAGAGACAAAAACGCAAGTATCAATTTAGCAAATTATCAATCTGCATAATTTCACATACACGAAAATGCAGATATGTAGGTG
>CAMWGS010000112.1 GCA_947173865.1 uncultured Ruminococcus sp. | reverse complement strand
TGCAATCTGTTACGGGTGCTACAGTGATGGTATAAAGCGTTTTTTTGACCGTGGGATTTCTGACTGTTTTCCGTTTCTTACATATCGTAAGGAAAAAACATATCATATTAACCGTTATGGAATAAAGCGGAAATTAGTTGTGTATTTTTACGGCGATTGCAGTGATTTTGAACGGGAAACAGCAGAAGAATATGTCAAATGTCATGCAGTAAACATGGACGCAGATAAATATGAAGTTTATTTCGCAGACAGTGCAGAGGATTTAATTAGGTGCGGATTATGAACATAATGATATTAAACGGCAGTCCTAAAAAGAAATCAAGCACATCAGGATTTCTTGGAAAGGTTATGGGAAGTTGTCTTATAAATCATGATGTTAATTATTTTTCACTCCGTATAAAAAATGAATATCCGAAAATTCTGCAAAGTCTGAAATATGTTGATGCACTTATACTGGCAGTGCCGTTATATGTGGACGGTATACCGTCTCATGTTCTGGAATTTCTTCATCAGGCGGAGATTTTCTGTAAAGAAAATAAATGTAACTTTTCTCCTTATGTAATTTCAAATAATGGATTTATTGAGGGAGTACACAATAAGGTACACCTGAAAATGTACGAATGCTGGTGCAGACGCACCAGAATTATCTGGGGAGGTGGTATCGGCGTAGGAGGAGAAATTCTGCGTGTTCTTTCGATTTATTTTTCTGTTGCTTTTGCTGTGCATATTATAATAAATCTGGTAAAATACATACTCGGAACATTGCCTGTATTTGACGACTGGATACCGCTGATTTATGATATAGCTGTATATCTGTTCTTTAATATTGGTGTTATTTATTGTATTATAAGGTTGTCGGCAAGTGTACGGAAGCTTGGTAAGACAAAAAATCGCTATACCCGTGTAACAGTGTCATCATTTTTATTTGTTCATATGGCAGATATTTTTATGGTACTTACAGTATTATTTAACGGAAAAAATATATTTTTTCTTCTGAAAAAGGACAAATATATTCCGAAAAAATAGCGATGAAGATATGAATAATATAAACGAATTGACTGTAGGAGGTGAATATTATGCGTGAAACTATAATGACAATATCGGGTGTAATAAGCTGTGTATTCGGAGTGCTGCTTGTTATAACGGGGATTAAAAGGAATAACAACAAAAAAATTTAACGGAGGATATTATTATGGAGATGAATTTTCATGACGAAATGAAAAAAATGTTTGAGGAGGTAATAGGCGAGATTAAAGCAGGTACTTCTGATTTTTTCGACGATAAGAAAGAAACAGAAAAAAACGGCACACGTTCTGATGAAGGTTTACAGAATCTTGGAAGCAAAAACACAGAATATGCTACGGACTACGCACCCGAAGTACTTGAGACTTTCGACAACAAGCACCCTGACCGTGACTATTTTGTAAAGTTCAACTGTCCCGAGTTCACAAGCCTTTGCCCTATTACGGGACAGCCTGACTTTGCAACTATTTATATATCGTACATTCCCGATGTAAAGATGGTTGAAAGCAAGTCACTGAAACTTTACCTTTTCAGCTTCCGTAATCACGGTGATTTTCACGAGGATTGTGTAAATATCATCATGAATGACCTTATTAAGCTTATGAATCCGAAATATATTGAAGTGTGGGGGAAATTTCTGCCACGTGGCGGAATTTCAATTGACCCGTACTGCAATTACGGCAGACCCGATACAAAGTGGGAAAAGCTTGCATGGGAAAGGCTTTCACATCATGACCTTTATCCCGAAAGTGTAGATAACAGATAATTTTTTTAACGGAAAGTTTTTTTCAGAGGAGATAACATGAAAAATTTCAGAAAAAGTATTTTCGCCGTTCTGACAGCTTCGATGATGCTGACAGGTTGCGGACAGATTGTACAGAATATGCAGGATATTCCCGTTATGAACGAACAGCCGACTATAAATCAGGAAGAAACTCAACCGTCGGAAGATAATGCTCAGGCAAGCACTTCGTCTGTCGGCGGATATGTTGCAGGAGGTGTTGTCACAACATCTTCTGCTTCGGAAAATATAACTGTTTCTTCTGTGACAACTACAGTAGAGGAGTCGGGAACGACAAAACAGTTAACAACAGGTCATGTTGTCGGCAGGGTTACTACTGCGAAAAATAACAGTTCGTCGGGTACAAAAGGTACTACTCACGTTGTTCCTGTAAATCCTAACGCAAGTACAAAGGCAACTACCGCAAAAACAACTACAGCTGTTCCGTCGTCAACAACTACTACAGCTGTTACCGTAATTACAACAGTACTTACAACTACAGCCACAACAACCGTTACAACTGCTCCGCCGCCTGAAATCAAGCCTTCCAATCCTCAGGAACTTCTTGAACAGATGTCACTTGAAGAAAAGGTTTATCAGATGTTTATGGTAAAGCCCGAACAGCTGACAGGTGTTTATCCTACAACTGCGTCGGGAGAAACAACAAGGAACGCCATAGAAAAGTATCCCGTAGGCGGAATTGTATATTTTGCGGACAATCTTGTTTCTGTTCCTCAAACAAGGGATATGCTTTCAAACGTTCAGCAGTATGCGAAGGAATCAAGTGGTGTAGGACTGTTTACGGCTGTTGACGAGGAGGGCGGAACGGTTGCCCGTGTTGCTCAGAAACTCGGTACAACATCATTTTCAAATATGGAGCATTACGGCGAAAGTAATGACGCAGGTACTGCTTACAATATAGGTTATACTATCGGTTCGGATTTACATAACCTCGGATTCAATCTTGACTTTGCACCTGTTGCAGACGTTAATATAAATATATATAATGAACTCGGAAGCCGTATTTTCAGCAGTAATCCGTATGTTGTAGCAAATATGGCAACAAGTGTGGCTACAGGACTTCAGGACGCAGGTGTGTGTGCAACTCTTAAACATTTCCCAGGGTTAGGTGCAGAGGACGGCAACACCCATGATGACTCTTTTGTTATTATTGACAGAACTGTTGACCAGCTCCGTGAAATTGAATTTGTACCTTTCAGAAGCGGAATAAATGCAGGTGCTGACTTTGTTATGGTGAGTCATCAGATTGTGACGGGATTCGGCGACAATCTTCCTGCTGACCTTTCGTATACAGCCGTTACGGAATATCTCAGAAATGAACTCGGATTCGACGGAATAGCAATTACCGACGCACAGCAAATGAACACTATTTCAACGGTTTATTCGTCGGGTGACGCTGCTGTAATGTCCGTAAAGGCAGGAATTGACATTATTTTAATGCCCGAAGATTTGCAGTCAGCGGTAAATGCCGTATGTAATGCGGTAAACAGCGGTGAGATTTCGGAGTCAAGAATAGACGAAAGTGTTATACGTATACTCAATCAGAAGTACGAGCTTGGTTTGTTTTCATGAAAAATAAAAAGAAATTACGTAATATCATCGTTGTAATATCAGTTTTGGTTGCTTTGGTTGCTGTGGTTTTGTTCATGGCAGTATCATGTTTTTATCCGTACACATATATGGAAAACTGTTTTTATTCAAACAGGGACGATTTTGAAAAAATTCAGTCTTATCTTGAAAGCTTGTATGATGAGGATAAGAAACATATAATAATAGAAACTGGTGAAAGCAGTAATTATGACGAAATTACAGCAATTCTTGTGAAGTTACAGAAACAGTATCAGAGTGACAGTAAATATCCTGTTTTTTCTTATGTTGATGTCTACTATGACAACGACGGAGATATGATGTTCTATATACAGATAAAAAAAGAAAAGCTGAAAAACAGTGACGGAGTAAACAGTCCTGATATCAGACTTTATCAGCTTGTATATATTGATGAGAATTATGACGGAAGGTCACCTACATATTACAGAAAACCTTTTTGCGACAACTGGTATACATGGTCAGCAGACAGACATTCATGCTGAGTTTCGAGAAAAAATATAAATTTGTAAGGTGGAATTATGCTATATATAATGCGACACGGTAAAACCGAATGGAATGCAAAACATAAATTACAAGGCAGAACAGATATACCGTTAAGTGACGAGGGTAGAGCAATGGCGGAAAATGCAGGAAATGCATATAGGCATATACACTTTGATGTATGTTATTGTTCTCCGCTTGTGCGTGCAAAGGAAACCGCTGAAATTTTACTGAAAGACAGAAACATTCCTATTATCACAGACGACAGACTTGTTGAAATGAGTTTCGGAGTTTATGAGGGAAAGGAAAACTGTCTTGATACGGACGGGAGTGAAATTCAGACACTTTTTAAAAGCCCCGAAAAATATGTAATTTCCGTTGACGACGGAGAAAGTTTGGACGAACTGTACTCAAGAACAGGAGAGTTTATCAAAGAAATTATTGAACCGCAGTTGAAAGACAATAAGGATATTTTGATTGTGGGTCATGGTGCAATGAATAACAGTATTATATGTCAGATAAATGAAATTCCTGTTGAAAAGTTCTGGAGTACGGGTATTGAAAACTGTAAGCTGATTAAATTGAAGTAAGTCTGTATCAATAAAAATAAACCCGAAAGTTTTTAAAAACTTTCGGGTTGCTTGTTTATTCGGGTAATATATCCATAATGACTATTTCGGACTTTGTACCTGTTTTGAACGGTATTACCCAGCCTGATATACCTGATGTAACGACAAAATCGGTATTGTTTCTTTTTTCCGTACCATATACACGGTCGTTCATGCCTGTCAAAAGTCCTACGTAACCAGTCGGGAAAATATGTCCTCCGTGAGTATGTCCCGAGAATACAAGGTCAACACCATATTTTGACTGGTTTGCGTAATCATTCGGCTGATGGTCAAGCATTATGCTGTATTTTGAAGTATCAAGATTTTCAGTCAGTTCTTTTACATCAAGACGTTCTTCAAATGAATTGTCAAGCCGTCCTGTTATGTAAAAGCAGTCATTTATTTCAACGCTTTCGTCTTTCAGAACGGTGACATTATTTTTCTTTAATTCTGTTTCAAGTTCCTGAAATGTAAAGTCACGTGAATTATAATAACCTCTGTCATGGTTGCCGTAACTGAAATAAACACCGTACTTTGTTTTAAGGTTGCCGAGAGACTGACAGGTTTGGGTCATGTCTTTCCTTGTGGAATCGTCGTCCACAAAATCACCTGCAATTATTACTATATCGGGATTTAAATTGTTTATACGTTCAATCTGTTCACTGAATTTTTCAGCGTCGAGGGTAATACCAAGATGTGCGTCTGCAATTCCGACAATTCTGAGAGGTTCAATGTTTTTAGGTGTGCTGAAAGTATAGTAAGTTTCGGAAATACTATGTGCATTGTGCCAGCCCGCACCAAGAACAATAACGGTTATGATAATCGCACATATTCCCTCAATGTTGTAATTACGTTCTTTTTTAAGGATTTTCCGTAATGTAAAGGCAACTAAATCAGAAATTATCCAGAATATGAGCAGGTGAATAAGAACTACTATTACAGACCATGTGTTTATTAAAAAGAAAAGACATGATACACCTACGGGTGTAAGTGAAAGAATCCATGACAGAATTTTGTGTTTTCTGCTTAATTTCTGCATGAAACTGAAACGGTGAAAGTGGTTTGTGAGATAAAAGACAGCAATTCCCGCAAACAGAATCATAAGTAAAAATACAATTATCCAAAACATAATTTACTTCCTTATTTCAAGGCATTTCAGGAACATCTCATCAAGTTCTTTCCAGTCACGTTTTTTGTCGTCTTGCATGGAATCGGCGTATTTTCTTATTTCGGTGATACTGTTTTCAATGTAAACGTCAAGTTCGGAAATGTGACTGCCCTTTTCTGTTTCGGGGACTTCTGTTTTTATACGTACAAGTTCTGCAATGACAGATTTTATATTATCGTCTGCAACAGCATCAACGAGTTGCTGGAAAAGTACAGGCGGAGGTGTTTTGTTTTCGAGAATCCATCGACACGCAAGCAGGGGACGTATTACATAAAAATATTTTTTTAATTTGATATGTTCGTCTTTGATATGTTTGTTATATGTTGAGAGTGCGGTACTGATATAATGGTATATTCCTGATTTGCAGGAAAAGAAACTATCTATTTCCGGAGTAAGTTCTTTGATTATTTCATGTGAACTGTATACAATCGGTGAATGAATCCATTCAAATACAGTCGGATTTGAGTTGTGGAGCAGACGGAGAGTCTTTGAAATATCCCAGCCGTTTATATCATATATGTCGTTGAGTTCCCATTCGATAACGTCACGCATTTTTTCAAGACGCAGATAATCGTTTTTATTTCGTACATATATGAATCTTACATCATAGTCACTGTCAGGTGAGGCAAATCCCCATGCACGACTTCCCGATTCGACGGCATGAAGTATTGTTATATTTTCTTTTCGTTGTATTTCGGAAATTTTATTTAAAATCATATCTTTGATGTTCATATAAGCCCTTCTTTCATACTATAATAAAAGTTATTATATCATTTCAGGAATAGATTGTCAAGAAAATAAAAGGGAGTGGACATTCAGAGGATTTTGTGGTATAATAAATAAAAAGCCACAAGGA
>CAMWGS010000111.1 GCA_947173865.1 uncultured Ruminococcus sp. | reverse complement strand
CAAATATATCAGGATAATTTTTTTAGAATGAAACATGAGATAATGAGAGAAAGTGAGAAAAAATAAGAGAATTAAAGAGATTTTATGATATAGATTAAAAAAAAGTTGTTTTCCCCCTTGACAAACTCTTTTTTATCATGTATAATAATACCTGTCACTGCGTGGAAAACACGCCGGAAACTTGACAAACTGCGGATTTACGCTGTTTTCGTTTCTGTTACCGATATTTTACAGGAGGAATTTTTTATGTCAACTACACTGACAAAGCCTGCTGACGTAAAGCGTACATGGTATATCCTTGATGCAGAGGGACAGCCTCTCGGCCGTGTGGCAGCTAAGGCAGCTCATATTCTCAGAGGCAAACATAAGCCTACTTTTACTCCCAACGTAGACTGCGGAGACCACGTTATTATCATTAACTGTGATAAGGCTATCCTCACAGGCAAGAAGCTTGAACAGAAAAAGTATTACTGGCATACAGGCTGGATTGGCGGTCTTAAGTCCATTTCTTACAAGGACATGATGGCTAATCAGGCAGACAGAGCTATGACTATCGCTGTAAACGGTATGCTCCCTAACAATACTCTCGGCAGAGCTCAGCTCAAGAGACTCAGAACTTATAAGGGTGCAGAACACAATCAGGCTGCTCAGAAGCCCGTTGCTTACGAATATTAATAAAGGAGGCGCTTTAAAATGTACGAATCAAAAGTTAAATACTACTACGGAACAGGCAGAAGAAAGCACTCCGTTGCAAGAGTAAGAATCTATCCCGGTTCTGGTAATGTTACAATCAATGGCAGAGGTATCGACGATTATTTTGGTCTTGAAACTCTCAAGCTTATCGCTCGTCAGCCCCTCGCTCTCACAGATAACCTTGACAAGTTCGACATCGTTTGCACAGTTGCAGGTGGCGGTGTAACAGGTCAGGCAGGTGCAATCAGACACGGTCTTTCAAGAGCTTTACTTGAATTTGACCCCGAACTTCGTCCGACTCTCAAGAAAGCTGGCTTCCTCACTCGTGACCCGAGAATGAAGGAAAGAAAGAAGTATGGTCTCAAGGCTGCTCGTCGTGCTCCTCAGTTCTCAAAGAGATAATTTTATCCCTATCGGGATTACTCATAAAACCTCGAAAACTAAGCGTTTTCGGGGTTTTTTATTACTTTGGTTTCATCTGAAATCGGGTAAAAATCAGGCGGTAACTAACACGTAACTAACAGGTAACTAACAAAAAAATAACGCTGAGACCGAAATCTCAGCGTTTTCTTTATATCCTGTTAATTGCTTCAAGCAGTTCCTTTACATTCACATGGGTATAAACTTTCTCAGTAAGCGACATAGCGCCAGAATGACCGATAATCTTCTTTATCAGAGTAGGATTAACTTCCTTCGCTGTCATCATTGAAACGCAGGTGTGACGAGTATCATGAGGCTTGTGAGAGCATCCGATAAGCTCCATAACAGGTGTCCAGTATGAATCGTAGTAGTTGCGGTATGTAAAATGTTTTCCATCAGGAGTATGGAGCAGATACTCGCATCCTTCATCATACCATTTCCTGAAAATAGGATAAGTTCTGTCATGTATTGGAACAACTCTGATACCGCTGTCTGTCTTGCTTTCTACAACCTTGAAATAATGCTCGTCTATGTAAATATTCTCACATTTAAGGTCGAGAAGTTCTGAAATTCTTACTCCGCTGTAAATCAGCATCAGCACAATCTGAACATAAATGTTATCTTTCTGAACCCAAAGAGCATTGATTTCTTCTGTACTAAATGGTGAACGGTCAGTCTTATTTGGATTTTTGTTCTTGAATTTGAGAATATCCACATACTGTGAATAATCCTTACTGCACAGCTCATACTTCATAGCATAGTCATACATCTGATTCAGCAGGACTTTCAGCTTGCGTAATGTGGGGTAATTCTTCCCGCAATTATCAACGATTCCCTGCAAATCTGAAAGTTTCAAGTCCTTAAAAATTCTGTCATGCAAAGCCTCGCAGCATTTGTATGATGCCTGATAGCCTTTCACATTTGAATCTGAAATGGTCGGAAACTTTTCAGTCGACCATTTCTCATATACTTCTGAGAAAGTTGTTTTTGAAGCTTCAATATCATATGGATTCTTGTTGTACTCCATGAGCATTGCAAGCCCTTTTGCTCTTGTTGGGGCGTAACCGATGGTAACGTAGATTTGCTTGTGCTTACCAGTTTCCACATCGATTTTCCATCCAACTGTCTTGCGGACAATATACGGATTACGTCTGTTGCCAGACAACCTGTAAACTGTACCAACTCCATTAGCCATCTTCATTACCATCGTTCCCCTTTCTTTAAATAGTCTTATATGTTGTTGCTTACGTCCCTGAAATAGCCTAATTCCTCCCATACCTTTTTATCAGGGCAAAGATAGTTGTATTCGCTGGAGCCATCCTTCTTAAAGGCATATCCGAAATTGAAGATACCTCTTTGGATACCTATACGGATAAACTGCGGGTCTTTGCCTGTTGCCTTGGCAATTTCCTTAATAGGAACATTTCGACCAGTAAAATTTGGCGTTGAATTTGTCATTATAAATGCCTCCTTTAATCTCTTATAAAAATGTAGTTGCTTTATGTATCATATTGATAATATACAACTCTAAACATAAGCTTTCCCAACAGGAATCGTAAACTCCCTGTTGACAATGCTTTGCAAACAATGGTATAATTTTATACAGCAGAAACGCCGTAGATTTCAATTTTAGGTTTTATTTCAAACGCAATACCTGCTGATTTCAAAATATCGTTTACAGTACTAAGCTGTATATTACTGCTGATGGTTTTACCCTCGTTATAGACCTTTGTGCTGTTACAAGCGTCCTTTAATGCGGCTTTGAGCTTATCCAAAGCTTCTGCATTTTTTTCAGAATTCATATAATCATCGAAAGCGAATGAAACTTTTGATTTGAAGTCTGTAATTCTGTCGTATGATAAGAACATATCATCTGTTATTACTGTGCTTTTATCGTATGTCTCAAAAACTTTTTGTGCAAATGCATGGGGAATTTCTTCATCTTCCCTTAAATCTTTCAGAAAGCGGAGCTGATATTCAAGTGACTTGATTGCCATTGAATTTACAACAGGCTTTTTAACCTTACTGTCGTAGTAAATAAGAGCAGGATATTCAGCTGCATACTCTAATGCATTATCAGGATTCTCAGCTGCTTCTTTAGCTTTCTTCAACTGCTGAGAAATACTTGCTATTGCATTACCTATATCGGTATATGAATAATCAGGTATAAGAACAGTTATTTTTCTGGGCTTCTTTCTATTAACTCTCGCTCGTCCTATTACCTGCTGTAAAGTGATAAGGTCAAGAGTTTCAACAACAATAAGGTTAAGCTCATCATCATGCAGTGAAATTCCGTTTTCTGCAACCTTAGTTGTGATAAGATTTTTATCTGCGAATTTCTCATTCTTTGCAATTTCAGCAATATCTTTACGTTTATCATCGTCTGAGTAGACATGCTGGGTATTGCCTAAAGCTTCCTGGAGAGCCTTGCCTTTATTGATGTCGTTTATATAAATAAGACTCTTGATGTCATTTTCGTTGGCTTTCTTGATGTAATCAGTAAGTTCCTTTGTGTCATCTGGTGAGTAAAACTTAAAGTCTATGTAATCCCAGTTGCTTTTAACTGAGTAAACCATCTTTACTCTTGTATTGTAATATGCGTAATCAGAGAAAACAGATTTTACTTCTGTATCCCATGTTATAGTCTGAGGAGCCTTGTCTGTTCCAGATGTGCACTCAACGTAGGCAATACCGGGACTGACGGCATCTGGTGTTGCAGTAAGATAAATTCTTGATGTGTTATCCAGGTTAGACTTCAAATATCTAATGAATTTCTCAGGATATACCGAGAATGTTGCATCTTCAAGCAGACAATGAACTTCATCAAGTATTATCATACATTCCTTACCTTTATACTGATACGCTATTTCAGCAAATTTCTGATAAGTAAGCGCTGTGATATTTTCTCCCATAGAAACAATATCAATCATTTCCATAGGAACATCAATATTTGTAGTTGCCTTAATAAAATCCTTTTTGAACTGCCAAAGGGTTGAGATTCTGTTAGTTGAGTACACAACAGGAACATCGGCATTCTTTATAATCTTAATTATCGCCTTTGTCTTCCCCGAACCAGTCGGAGCCGCAATAATCATCGACTCACCCAGATTTGGCACTTTGTTAAGGTCAAGAACCTGACCTATGTACTGCTTTTCATCGCCTATTTTAAAGTCACTAACAAGGCTGAGGAAGCGGAGAACAGCATACTGCTGTTCTTCCACTACGGTTACCATTCTTTCCTTCAACTCCGCTATTGAGTATGGTGAATCGGCAGGCATAATATAAATGCCCTCGGATTCAGATGGATTTGCATTTGATTTTAAATCTAAAATTGTTTTTCTCATAATTTGTCCTTCCCTTTAAGGTTCGAAAATCATTATACCTTCATAACCATTGCCCTGATGTCTTTTAACCTTTTCAACTGCGAATCCGTTAGCGGTCAAATACTTATACAAAGCCTGTGAAAAACCTGTTATATCCTTGAATGTTTCACGGTTATTGTTATAGTAACAGTTAAAGGTTTCATATAAATTTTGAGTCAGAACAAAATTACCAGGCTTAAGTCTTATGTAGTTCATAACAAAATCCTCTATATTATAATACTGAGCATCCATCGGAGTATTATGAATCGGATAATTATCAAGTCCTGTATCATCACCAGTAAAGTGATAGCCATTGTTTTTAAGTCTGATAAAAGCGTTTAAAGCCTCGGTGGTAATTTCATTCAGCTCGGAATTTAATATCATAGAAACAATGTTTGGATTCTGCTCGGTTCTTGGAATTTTTACGTCAAACGGCAAAGTGCATATTCTACGCATAACAGCACTATCACTACTGCTGTATGCCATCCCGATATCATGATTGCTTGCTATTATAATTTTGCAAGTACTTAAAAAACTGACTTGCATTGCATTTTTCTTATCAGCAGTTATCATGTCATGTCCAGAAATTCTTTTTAATACCGCTAATTGCGAACTATCAAGAGTTAAAGCTCCCTCATCGGAACTAACATTGATGCGTTTGCCATGAAGCTCTGAAATTGCAAAGCGACCACCAAGTAAATTCTTCATAGACATGCCTGCCGTTGCTGGTCCAATAAGCAATTTGCATATCAGGTCAACGAATGTTGACTTGCCGTTATCTCCCGAAGAACCAGGAAATACAAAGAAACGTTTTGCATGAGCATCACTGCTTATGCAGTATCCAATAATTTCCCATGCTCTTTGAATCAGCATATCATTTGCATCAAACAATGTTGACAAAAACTTGTCCATGAGAGGATGAAACTGTAGAAAATTTCCCAGATATACACCAGCAAGCTGGATTGTTGGAAAATAATCAGCAGGAGTAATGCTCTCTATTGAGCCAGTAAAATTGTTGAAATTTCCATTTATACAATAAGTGTATCTTTCATCATTTGGCTCTCCGTTAAAGAAATATGCTCTCATTTTCAGTTCGTTAACTATTATCTGAATATCTTTGCATGACAGTTCTAAATTGCAACTGTATATATAACTGAAAACCTTACTGATAAACGTCCCTTCGTTATATGGTCTGTAGATACAATTATCAATCATATAAAGTGTATCCTGATGCCTTAACAACAGCTTATGCTGACTAAGCTCCTGAATAAACCGATAACGTATTGCCGCAAGGTTATCGTTTGAATTTACATCATCAGGTCTAATCATCTTAGGCTTGTCCATTGTTGTCTCTTGTTGCTGAGAAATAACAGGTACGTTTGTGTTTTCACCTACTAACTTTGAAGTTTCAGTTCCTCCGCCGAAAAGGTCGGGATACTTGTACATCTCATTGGGTGTAACATGAACGAACAATCCTCTTTCGGGTTGCTCTGAATTTGGATTACAAGTGATATTGTTCATTGTAGATTCCTCCTTATCATTATTCACTTGTCAAATTTCTTAACTTAAACAGTTGATGCTCATGGAAAGTAATCGAACTGTTTAAGCTGTGATTTTATTATACATGATTTTCAGAACAAAAAAATAAATCGCACAAATATAAAATAATTTGTACGATTAATAAATGCATATTTTAAAATATCTCTACATGAGATTTATTTTAGAAATTGTCTTAGGGTTTGACCAATAAATCTATCAACGACTTCATATAATTCATTATTGTTATTATCGTTGTCTTTGCAACGCTCCTCAAACTTATCATTACATAAGGAAAGCAATGATTGATTATGTTCGAAAAGATATCTCTTAGGCGGCTTGCCAGTTTTTTCGATTGTTTCAACATCTTTTTTGAATACTTCTATTTTTCCTTCATGTTCTTTTATTTCATTCAATAAATATTCTTTAAGTTCTTCAATTGAGTTGAAAAGATTTTCTGTAATTCTTTTATCAATGGGCATCCATTTTTCAGCATCCTCCCTTTTTTTCTTACATGCTATAGTATTACTCTTTACGTCATTTTCAGAATAATTGCCATTAGTGATTAATATTATGTATAATTCTCTTTGTTGTTCTAAAGAGAGTTCATTCATATTAATTTCCCTCTTCCCTCACAGCTCTTTCACGAAAGTCTTTC
>CAMWGS010000110.1 GCA_947173865.1 uncultured Ruminococcus sp. | reverse complement strand
ACATAAAATTACAGTCACATTATCAACACCGACTTTACAGCTATTTTTCAAAAAAATGTAAATAAAATCTTTTTACTTTGAATAGTTGAGACTTTTCATTTCTGTATTTTCAACTGCTTTCTGAATGAGCGGTTCAAAATCAAACTTTTCCTGTGCCTTTTCAACGTCTGCGAGCGAAGGTCTTACCTTAGGGTGACGGGGAGTGAAAACCGTACAGCAATCCTCATACGGTAATGTAGAAATTTCAAAAGTATCTATCTTCCGTGCAATTTCAATAATCTCGGTCTTATCCATTCCCACGAGAGGACGGAAAACAGGTATTCTACAAACTGCGTCCGTGCATGAAATAGCTGACATTGTCTGACTTGCCACCTGTCCTACGCTTTCACCTGTGATAAGGGCAAGGCAATTGTCTTTTTCGGCAATTCTCTGTGCTATTTCCATCATAAGACGACGCATTATAATAGTGAAATATTCTTCTGGACAATTATCTTTTATTGCTTCCTGAAGTTCGGTAAACGGCACACAATAAAAAGCAATTCCGCCACAGTAATCAGTGAGTTTTTCGCAGAGCTGTTCAACTTTAAGCTGAGCCCTGTCGGAAGTATACGGCGGACTTACATAATGTACAGCCGTAATGCGAACACCTCTCTTTGACATCATATACGCAGCAACAGGACTGTCTATACCTCCCGAAAGCAGAAGCATTGCCTTTCCGCTGCTTCCTACGGGCAGACCACCTGCTCCCTTTATGTTTTCCGCATGAACATATGCATTTGTGTCACGTATTTCAACAGTCACGGTAACTTCGGGGTTCTTCACGTCAACCGTAAGATTCGGAAATTTTTCAAGCAGTATACCGCCGAGTTCCGCACAGATTTCGGGTGACTTCATAGGAAAAGCCTTGTCTGCACGTTTTGCGTTTACCTTAAAAGTCTTTGCACTGCTTAAAATATCGTCAAGATAGTCAATACTCTTTGCAGTTATATCACCGAAATCCTTTTCACATACACAGGCACGGCACAGTGCAGCTATACCAAAAATCTTTCCCACACGGTCAATAACTTCACTCAAATCAATATCGTCGTCAAGAGGGGTAATATATGTGGTTGACTGTGCAGATGTGAGCTGAAAACGTCCGATACTTTTCAGTCTGCGTTTGATATTTTTCGTAAGCATATCCTCAAAAGACCTTTTGTTAAGTCCCTTGAGAACCATTTCACCGTATTTTACAAGTACAATTTCTTTCATAATAATTTTCCTTTCCTGTCAGCTTCTTATTTTTTCAATTCCCTCACGGAGAGCGTCCGCAAAAGTGTCAATTTCTTCTGTGGTTGTTTCGGAAGTCATACTGATTCTCACAGCACTGTCCGCATTTTTTCCCCTTACTCCGAACTGTTCAAGTACTCCACTCTGCTGTCCTTTTGAACACGCAGAACCACTTGAAACATAAATTTCTTTCTGTTCAAGAAAATGGAGCATTATTTCAGAACGTTTTCCGCCTGCTGATATATTCACTACATACGGAGACGCATTTTCAGGGGAATTTACCGTCACACCGTCAATTTCTGCAAGTCTTTCAAGAAGGTGTGTTTTCAGTGCGGAAACTTTCTCATAACGTTCTTTAATGGTATGTACATACTTTTCTACCGCAGAACCGAACGCAGAAATAAGCGGAACACTTTCAGTACCCGAGCGTATTCCTTTCTCCTGATGTCCGCCCGTTACCGTTGGTATTACACGTACACCTTTTTTAATGTAGAGTACTCCAACACCCTTTACAGCATGAACTTTATGACCGCTCAGAGATACCATATCCGCATAAAGAGAATTTACACGCACGGGAATTTTCATATATCCCTGAACACAGTCACAGTGTGTTACAATTTCGGGAAAACGTCTTTTAACGGATTTGAAAACATCCCCCACAGGCAGAATATGACCCGTTTCATTATTTACAAGCATAATACTTATAATGCAGGTATTTTCGTCACAAGCGTTAACAAAATCTTCCGCACGGAACTGACCGTCATCACGTGGACTTATCCTTATAACTTCAAACTCCTGTTTTTCAAGAGCGGAAGTCGTTTCGTCAATTGAAGCGTGTTCGACTGCCGAAATTATTATTTTACGTTTTCTTTTGCCGTAAGCCCCCACAGACCCACGCAGTGCGAGATTATTACTTTCGGTCGCACCCGAAGTGAAGTATATTTCTCCGCTGTCCGCACCGATTGAATCAGCTATAATTTTTCTTGCCCTGTCAACAGCAAGCTGTGCATTAAGACCTGCTTTGTGCAGTGATGAGGGATTTCCGAAATTTTCCGTCACTGCGTCAAGAACTGCCGCCACTGCCTCGGCACATGGCTTTGTAGTTGCGGCATTATCAAGATAAACCGACATTTCCTCATACCTTTCATATCATATTTGACGTATAATATCAATTATACCACAAAATCCTCTGAATTGCCACATTATTTTTATATTTTCTGAAATTTATTTATTATGCATTATTTTTTTGAAAAAAGTACTTTTATTTTTACGGGAGATGTGTTATAATAAGTTTGTTATATTTTCCAGTATCGGAGGCAGTAAAAAATGTCAGGGAAAGCAAATGTATTTCCAAACCACACAAAAGAAAAATATTTGACAGCGTTTCTTATGGGATTCTTCTGTCTGTTGATTTCGGTCATTCCCGTAATGATTGCTGACGGCGGATATTTCATATATTACGGTGATTTCAACGCCCAACAGATTCCGTTCTATAATCTTGCAAACGACGCTGTAAGAAACGGGCAGTTTGGCTGGAACTGGTTCACCGACCTCGGTTCAGACCTTATGAACTCGTATTCTTTCTACCTTATAGGAAGTCCGTTTTTCTGGCTGTCCACAATTATTCCACGCTCTCTCGTAACGCTTTCAATGCCGTTTCTGCTTGCACTGAAACACGGTGTTGCGTCACTGACCGCTTATGCATACATACGACGTTTTGTAAGAAGTAAAAACGCTTCTCTCGTCGGTGCTATGCTTTATACATTTTCGGGATTTCAGGTATATAATATATTCTTCAATCACTTTCAGGACGTGACCGCCTTTTTCCCGCTCATGCTTATAGCCATGGAAGAAAACATAAACAATAACCGTAAAGGTGTGTTTGCCTTGTCGGTGTCGCTTATGGCTTTCATAAACTATTATTTCTTTACGGGACAGGCTGTATTTCTTGTAATTTATTATCTATTTCGCATGAAATGTCCCGATTTCCATACATCATGGAAAAAATTCTGGTTGTTACTGCTCGAAGCCGTACTCGGCACTATGATTGCGTGCGTAATGCTTCTGCCGACTGCTATTTCAATTCTCGGCAACTATCGTGTCAATGAACGACTTTACGGACAGTCAATAGTTCTTTACAGTGACAAAACACGTATAGCAAGAATTATACAGTCATTTTTCATGCCCGTTGACGTTCCCGCACGTCCAAACCTTTTCAATTCGGATTACGGAAAGTGGTCGTCAATCGGTGGATATCTGCCGTTGTTTTCAATGATTGGCGTTATAACGTTCATGCGTACAAGAAAAAAGCACTGGGCTGTAAAACTTTCGCTTGTGTGCATACTCTGTGCATTTATACCTATATTAAACAGTGCTTTCTACACTTTTAATGCCTCCTACTATGCAAGATGGTACTATATGCCTATTCTCATTTTTGCAATGATGACCGCTCAGACACTCGACGACGAAGAAGCAGACACTTCATTTGCCTTTAAAATATGTATTGGTATGCTTGTGGCTTTCGGAATAATTTCATTCCTGCCCGATAAAAAAGACGACAAAATTGTTTTTGGTACACTTCCGAGAGACATACTTTATTTCTGGCTTACTCTCATCGTTGCCGTTGGTTTTCTCATACTGTCGGGATATATTTTCCACCGCAAAAAGAAAGGACTTTCATATAAAAGATTTTCGGCATGGTGTACTGCCGGAGCATCAGTTATATGTGTGCTTACCGCTGTAATATACGGTGCAAATACTCCACGTTCCGCAAAGGATTATATCAATTCCGCAATAAAGGGAAAAGACAGCGTATACGAAAGCGTTTCCGAAGATAATTTTTTCAGGGTTGACGTTTCAAAAGACTATGACAACTACCCTATGCTGTGGGGACTTCCGTCCATGAGAGCATTTCAGAGTGTTGTTGAAAGTTCAATCATGAATTTTTACCCGAATGTCGATATAACAAGAGATGTTGCTTCACGTCCCGATACCACACACTATACTCTTAGAGGACTTTTCTCCGTAAAATACTACTATCAGCGTAAAGATACAAGCGACGCAGAAGAAATTGACATTCCGTCAGAACTTACGGGATTTGAGTATGTAGGTGAAAACGAATACTTTGATATTTACGAAAACAAGCTTTATATTCCTATGGGAATGGCTTTTGATACGTTTGTTACAGAAAGTGAATTTGAAAATAAAAGTGAGGTTATGCGTGAAAAGTCTTTGATTCATTCACTTGTACTAAGTGAAGAACAGGCTGAGAAATACAGTGATATTCTTGAAAAAACCGATATATCTTATATTTCTTCACTCACTAAGAAAGACTATGAAAGAATATGCATTGAAAGACAGAAAAATCCGTCATCTTCTTTCACTTACAATTCAAAGGGCTTTGAATCCGAAATAACTCTTGAAAAACCTTCACTCGTTTTTTACAGTGTTCCGTACAGTGACGGCTGGACTGCCGAAGTAAATGGAAAACCTGCCGATGTTGAAAAAGTCTCATACGGATTCATGGCAGTAAAAGCCGATGCTGGAAACAATAAAATAGTTTTCCGCTACCGTACCCCCGGATTTACTGCCGGTATGATTATAACATTTTCGGGAATTGCAGGTCTTGCGGTTGATATGATTATCTCTCGTAAATTCCGCCGTAAAAACGAAAACTATAATATGTCGCACTTCTATGATTACAATTCATGTCACAAAATAAACGCACATACACAATATTTTAACAATCTTATCCAAAAAAAGAAAGCAGATGAAAAGAATGACCCAACTTGAAAATATGATAAATGAACTTTGCCCCGACGGTGTGAAGTATACAAAACTCAGTGATATAGCTTCATACTCTAAAATAAGAATTAGTGCGGATAAATTGAATAAAAGTAATTATATTAGTGTTGAAAATTTATTACCTGATAAAGCAGGTAAAATAAATGCCAAAGCTGTACCTAAAGAGTATAATTTTATATATTATCCTTTTGACACGATTTTAATTGGAAATATTCGTCCTTATTTAAGAAAAATATGGATTTCAGATTGTGAAGGTGGTACAAACGGAGATGTTTTGCCTGTTGTAATAAAAGATAAAAATAAAATTATTCCGAAATTTTTATTTTATGTGCTGTCATCTGAAAACTTTTTTTATTACGATATACAACATTCAAAAGGTACTAAAATGCCAAGAGGCGATAAAACTGCAATAATGAATTTTTATGTCCCTATACCGCCTATAGAAATACAACGTGAAATTATATGCATACTTGATAAATATTCTGCAAGTGTTGCGGAATTACAACAAATGCTTGAAAAAGAGCTTAATTTAAGGAAAAAGCAGTATGAATATTATCATGATAAAATTTTGACATTTAAGGAGGCATAAATATGCATTTACAGGAAAAAACTATATCAAGCAATACCGTATATGAGGGAAAAATATTTACTGTTAACTGTGATACCGCCGAACTTGAAAACGGTCAGCAAGCCATAAGAAACGTTATTTTACATTCGGGCGGTGTCTGTGTTATTCCCGTAACCGAAAACAATGAAATTTTCATTGTGAAACAGTTCAGATATCCATTCAAGGAAATAACGACAGAAATTCCTGCGGGAAAACTTGAAAAAGATGAAAGCCACTACGAATGTGGGAAACGTGAACTTCTTGAAGAAACGGGCTGTACCTGTACGGAATATATTTATCTTGGGGAAATTTATCCCACACCTGCATATAATACCGAAGTAATCCATGTTTATCTTGCGAAGGGTCTTGCCTTTGAAAAACAGTGTCTTGATGCAGACGAATTTCTTGATGTCGGAAAAATACCGCTTGCCGATGCCGTAAAGCTTGTGATGGACGGTAAAATAAAGGACGGCAAAACACAGATAGCCGTACTTAAAGCAGCGAGAATACTCGGAATATAAAAAACGCCTGCCATTAAAGGCAGGCGGCAGAAAATTATTCTGCTTCCGTTTCGACTTCTGTTTCTTCTGAAACTTCTTCTTTTTCAGCTTCAATCATAGCAAGTTGTTTTTCGTAAGCTTCAAGGATATTTTCCTCAAAAAGCTTTCTCGCAGACGGGGAAATAGGGTGAACGATGTCACGGAAAATTCCGTTTTCGTCCTTTCTACTCGGCATTGCGACGAATAAACGCTCGTCTCCCTGAACAACTTTTATGTCATGAACTGCAAACATATCATCAACAGTTATTGACACTACAGCTCTGAGTCTGCTTTCGGACATAATTTTTCTTATTTTTACGTCTGTAATTTCCATTTCGGTTAACCTCCTTATGTTATTGGGTTCGCATAGAAACAAGGCTGTCAGATATGAACAACAGCAGTTCCTATAAATATTATAACGTATAATCAGTAAAAAATCAAGAGATTTTTAAACTAAAGCAAAAAAATTTATGAAAGGTGATAGATTTTGGATATCAATATTTTAAAAGGAAAAAAACACATTCACTTCATAGGCATAGGCGGTTCGGGAATGTATCCGCTTGCACAGATTCTTCATTCTCAGGGATATTTCCTCACGGGTTCTGACAACAACGAAACGGAAACCCTCGAAGCAGTGAGAAAAATGGACATTGAAGTCTTTATCGGACAGAAAGCCGAAAACATTGAAGGTGCTGACCTTATCG
>CAMWGS010000109.1 GCA_947173865.1 uncultured Ruminococcus sp. | reverse complement strand
AGTTTTTTTAAGTCTTGACAAAGTATATAATTTGTTGTACAATAAAATCAGTAATACTGAAAGGAATGATTAAAATGGGTTTAACCCTTACTGAAAAAATACTTAAAGCTCACCTCGTTGACGGTGAATACGTAAAGGGTCAGGAAATCGGAATCCGTATTGACCAGACTCTCACTCAGGACGCTACAGGTACTATGGCTTATCTTGAATTCGAGGCTATTGGTGTACCACGTGTAAAGACAGAGCGTTCAGTTGCATATATCGACCACAATACACTCCAGAACGGTTTTGAAAATGCTGACGACCATAGATTCATCGGCAGTGTTGCAAAAAAACACGGTATTTATTTCTCACGCCCCGGAAATGGTATCTGTCATCAGGTTCATCTTGAAAGATTTGGTATTCCCGGTAAGACCCTTATCGGTTCTGACAGCCACACACCAACAGGCGGTGGTATTGGTATGATTGCTATCGGTGCAGGCGGTCTTGACGTTGCCGTTGCAATGGGTGGCGGTGCTTACTATATCACTTGTCCGAAAGTCGTAAAAGTTGAACTTACGGGAAAGCTTCGTCCGTGGGTTGCTGCTAAGGACGTTATTCTTGAAGTTCTTAAAAGACTTTCTGTCAAAGGCGGTGTGGGAAAAGTTATCGAATACTGTGGCGATGGCGTTAAAACTCTCTCTGTTCCCGAACGTGCTACAATTACAAACATGGGTGCTGAACTTGGTGCGACTACTTCAATTTTCCCGTCTGACGAAACAACAAAGCAATTTTTAAAGGCACAGTGCCGTGAAGAAGTATGGACTCCGCTTTCTGCTGACGAAGATGCAGTTTACGACGAAGAATTAACAATCAATCTCAGTGAACTCGTTCCGCTTGCTGCCTGTCCTCATTCTCCCGACAATGTCAAGAGCGTTGAGGAAATCGGCAGACTTAAGGTTGACCAGGTTTGTATAGGTTCATGTACAAACTCCTCACTTCTTGATATGCTCAAAGTTGCACACATCTTAAAGGGCAAGACAGTTAATCCCGATGTTTCACTTTCAATTGCTCCCGGTTCTAAGCAGGTTCTCAATATGCTTGCACAGAACGGTGCATTATCAGACCTTATTGAAGCAGGTGCGAGAATCCTCGAAAGTGCGTGTGGTCCTTGTATCGGTATGGGGCAGTCACCTAACTCAAAGGGTATTTCTCTCCGTACTTTCAACAGAAACTTTGAGGGACGTTCAGGAACTAAGGACGGTCAGATTTACCTTGTATCTCCTGAAATGGCTGCCGTTTCAGCACTTACAGGTTATCTTACAGACCCACGTGAACTTGGTGATATGCCTGAATTCAAACTCCCCGAAATCTTTACAATCAACGACAATATGATTGTTCCGCCTGCTCCTGCTGAGGAAATGGACAGTGTTGAAATCCTGAGAGGACCAAACATCAAGCCTTATCCCGAGACTTCTCCTCTCCTTGAAACTATTGACGCTCCTGTTTCACTCAAAGTCGGAGACAACATCACTACAGACCACATTATGCCTGCGGGTGCAAAGATTCTTCCTCTCCGTTCAAATATCCCGAAAATTTCACAGCACTGTTTTGCAGTATGTGACGAAAGCTTCCCTGAAAGAGCTAAATCTCTCGGAAAGAGCATAATTGTCGGCGGTTCAAACTACGGACAGGGTTCATCACGTGAACACGCTGCACTTGCTCCGCTTTATCTCGGTGTAAAGGCTGTACTTGTCAAGTCATTCGCACGTATCCACAGAGCAAATCTCATCAATGCAGGTATTCTTCCGCTTACTTTCGTTAATGAAGCCGATTATGACAGCATTAATCAGGGTGACAAACTTGTACTCGCTGACGTTCGCAAGGCAGTTGAAGAAGGCAAGTCCGAACTTACTGTTATAAACAATACAAACGGTAAGGAAATACCTGTACTCTGTGAGCTCTCAGGACGTACAAAGGACATTATGCTTGCTGGCGGACTTCTTGATTATACAAGAGAATCCATGAAGTAAATAATTTATTATTCCGCTTATGAAAGGGTGATAATATGTTACCGCCGTGTCCGAATCGCTTTAATAATGATAATGACGGTTGCAGTCCTGTTATTGCTGTAGGCTTACTTTCAGGATTAAAAATAGCTGAAGTTTTGGATTGCGGATTTGTCACCACTTTTATATTAGTAATTGCAGGAGCTTTACTTTCTGCAGTGTTAGGAAACTATTTAAAAAAATGATTTATGTTGAACAATATTAAAATAAAATCCGACAACGACCATATATTCAAAAACGGTGATTTTCAAGGAATGATTTCGGAAACTGTCTTTTCGGTTTCCGAAATCCCTGAAATAAAACGGGAAAGATATTTTTCTGTTGCGGAAAATACGGTAAAGTCAACTACTGTGCGGTCGATTATTGAACGTGCAGGACATGGCAATATTACTGCTCTTAATTTTGCTAATGCAATGTACGCAGGCGGTGCTTATGTACTTGGTGGAAATGCTCAGGAAGAAAGTCTTTGCCGTGCGTCAATGCTTTACTACACTATACGAAATCAGAAAGACTATTACTGCAGAAACAGAATTCATGTTTTTCCTGACTATACTGATGTTATAATTTATTCGGCAAATGTTCCCGTTATCAGAAATGACAACGGCGTACTTCTTGAAAAGCCTGTTTTATGCAGCTTCATAACTTCTCCTGCGGTAAACAGGACTTTCGCAAAATTCATCTTTTCACAGAAGAAAATAAATGATATTATGTACACAAGAATCAAAAAAATCATCATGCTTGCACTTGAAAAAAAGACCGATATTCTGATACTCGGTGCTTTCGGTTGCGGTATGTTCGGAAATGAGCGTGAAACTGTTTTCCCGATGTTTGAGGAAATTATTAATAAATATGTTCCCGACAGCGTTGAAGTTATTTTTGCAGTACCATAAAAGGAGGTATTCATGAAACTTGCAGAGGCTCTTTCACTCCGTGCGGAAATGAAAACTAAAATAAGCAACATTCACGGCAGACTCTTACAGAATGCCAAAGTTCAGGAGGGTGAAAAACCTGCTGAAAATCCTTACACACTGATTGAAGAATTTGACAGCGTTTCCAACGAAATGGCAAAACTGATTAAGAACATAAATTACACAAACTGCATGACTGTTGAAAACGGCATTTCGCTTACTGATATGATTGCAGAAAGAGATGTTCTCAAAAAGAAAACAGCTCTTATGAGAGGTTTCCTTGTTCATGCCAGCGAACTTGTTGACCGCTATTCAAATAAGGAAATTAAAATAAAAAGTACCGTTGATGTTGCGGAATTGCAGAAAAAAGTTGACGTTATGTCAAAAAAGCTCCGTGAACTTGACATGAATATTCAGCGTATAAACTGGACTGTTGACCTTATTGAAAAATAATTTTTATTCGGTATATTTTTTACAGGGCGGATATAAAAGTCAATGAAAAACAGGTTGCCTGAGCAGGCGTTTGTATTAATGTTATGCTCGCTACAACTTACACGTGTATTGTTATACAGAGCGTGTTTCTTAGGAAATAACTGTTCTATTATTGTTACTACCATGTATCGACTGTAAAGAAAGGGCGGGGCAGGGGACTTATGAATAAGAATGAACTGAAAGACAATATTAAAAACGCCTTGGACGACCTGAAAGATGATTATACAATTTATTCACAAAGACAAGAAAACTTTCAGGACATAAACAATAACAAAGCAGATATTCCGAAAAGTCTGATGATGACTGAACTGTGGCATTATTCTGAACATTCAGGTTCGGAGACAAAAAGAACTTCTCTGGAAAAACATTTTTCAAAAAATGTGGTTGACAAACTGGATATACTGGAACGTTCCGAATCGAAAAGGTATCTGTCGGGCTTTGCCATATGGAAATTACTTTTTCCACAGATTGTCGGATTTATTATCGGGTGTGCTTTTGCAAGAATGTTTGACTTCGAACTGGTCGGTTACATGATTACAGGCATTATATTTTCGTTTCTTGTGGGTCTTCACAAAAGTACCTACAACGACAAAATTGCCCTTAAATATGCGGTAATAAAAAATATTGTTCTTATGCTTATTGAAATTGCTTTAATCCTGTTATGTTTTATATTATATGGTATAATACATATGGCAGGCTGAAAAATTACAGGAGGTAAAAACCAATGGCTAAAATTATTATGAAAACTCCGCTCGTCGAAATGGACGGCGACGAAATGACAAGAATTCTCTGGAAGTGGATTAAGGAAACTCTCCTTGAACCTTATGTAGAACTTAATACAGAGTACTACGATTTGGGTCTTGAACACAGAGAAGCTACAAAAGACAAGGTTACTATGGACTCTGCTGAGGCTACAAAAAAATACGGCGTTGCTGTAAAGTGTGCGACTATCACACCGAATGCCGCAAGAATGCCTGAATATAACCTCACTCAGATGTGGAAGTCTCCCAACGGCACAATCCGTGCAGCTCTCGACGGTACTGTTTTCCGTACTCCTATAATCGTCAAGGGTATTGAGCCTTATATTCCTACATGGACTAAGCCGATTACTATTGCACGTCATGCTTACGGCGACGTTTACAAGAATTCCGAACTCCGTGTTAACAAGGGAAGCAAGGCTGAACTCGTTGTTACTGACGAAAACGGCAACGAAACACGCGAACTTATTCACGACTTCTCAAAGTGTGATGGTATCATTCAGGGACTTCACAACCTCGATGACAGTATTGCAAGCTTTGCAAGAACCTGTCTCAACTACGGTCTTGACCTTAAACAAGATGTATGGTTTGCCACAAAAGATACTATTTCCAAAAAATACGACCACAGATTCAAGGATATTTTTCAGGAAATCTACGATAATGAATATAAGGAAAAGTACGAAGCAGCAGGAATTGAATATTTCTATACTCTCATTGATGACGCTGTTGCAAGAGTTATCCGTTCTAACGGCGGTTATATCTGGGCTTGCAAGAACTATGACGGTGATGTTATGTCCGATATGGTTTCTACAGCTTACGGCAGTCTCGCTATGATGACTTCTGTTCTTGTTTCTCCCGACGGTATCTATGAATATGAAGCAGCACACGGTACTGTACAACGTCATTATTATAAGTACCTCAAAGGTGAGGAAACTTCAACAAACTCCGTTGCTACGATATTCGCATGGAGCGGTGCGTTAAGAAAGAGAGGAGAACTCGACAATACTCCCGAACTCTGTGAGTTTGCCGACAAGCTCGAAAAGGCTACTGTCCAGACTATTGAAGAAGGTGTTATGACAGGCGACCTCTATCTTATTTCAAAGCTTGAAAACAAGAAAAAAGTTGATTCAAAAACTTTCCTTGACGAAATCAAAGCAAGACTTGATAAATTAATGTAATTCGGATTTATCCGTATATATGAAAGGCACAGTAAAATGTCAAAGAATGCAATATCAAATTCGGTTATACGACGGCTTCCACGTTACTACAGGTTTTTAGGCGAACTCGAAGAAAACGGCTATGTCCGTATTTCTTCGAGGGAACTTTCGGAAAAAATGGGGCTTACTGCTTCTCAGATACGACAGGATTTCAACTGTTTCGGTGAATTCGGTCAACAGGGTTACGGTTACAATGTAGGCGAACTCCGCCGTCAGATAGGAATGATTCTCGGTCTTGACAAAAAAACACCCATGATTATTATGGGTGCGGGAAATCTCGGAAAAGCCATTGCAACTCATATTGATTTCAGTAACAGAGGATTTGAACTTATCGGAGCATTTGATGTGAACCCTGAAATTATCGGCAGGCAAATAGGCAGGATTACTGTTATGAATATTTCTGAACTTGAAAATTTCTGTCTTGAATACAAACCGGCTGCCGCTATTCTCTGCATACCTCAGGAATCCGCCGAAAAGGAAACAGACAGGCTTATAAGCTATGGTATTCATGCTTTCTGGAATTTCACTCACTATGATTTACGTATAAGTCACAGCGATGTCGTTGTTGAAAATGTTCATCTCGGTGACAGTCTTACAATTCTTTCCTATTCTATAAATTCAACGGAAAGGGTACAGGAAAATGAAGATTCTTAATATTCACGGATATATGGGCAGTGCTGAAAATTCAGCCTGCTCCGTACTTAAAAAAACGGGTTATGATGTTATATCGCTTCAGATTGATTATGACTCTGTGTCACCGTACAGTATTCTTGATATGCTCTTTAAACAAATTTCCGACAATAATATAACTCATATTGTCGGGACAAGTCTGGGCGGATTTTTCGGAGCAGTTCTTTCGGCAGAACTTGATGTGCCTGTTATCCTTATAAATCCGTGCCTTATGCCGTTTGTTTACCTGTCACGGCTGGGATTTAAAGGTGATATTGTACCTTATATTGAAATGTTCGGAAAAATTTCAAATCTAAAAAATAAAAATGTAAGTACCATTATAGGCGGACAGGCCGAAATTATTGACTCTCACGATTTCACAGAAAAATTTCTCGGAAATGAACATTTCCGCAAAGTTCCTGAAGGCAGACATTCAGGTGCAACTTTACCGCTTAAGTCTTATTTCAGGGAAGTTCTTTCAGACTGATTTTAACTTTTTACAGTTCCTGAAAATTCGGGAACTGTATTAAAGCTTTTTGCAGAATGTGAAATAATTGTCAATCAATTTTGTGTATTATATACTTTTGTGAATCTCAACATTCTTTTTATATATATCAGTCAACATACGTCATATGTTACTTATTTGCATATTTATCTTATTATTACGTCTTAATCTGTGAAAATTACTATAATTATACATAACGTGGTACTTTCAGTTTCAGTAAACCATACGCAACAAAACAGTTTTTTTATGTATAGCGGTATTCAATAAGCATATAACTTTATGTATTTCCGATGATATTCAGAATTTATTGTTAATATTATATCAATATCTGAATATCAATATTCTTAAAC
>CAMWGS010000108.1 GCA_947173865.1 uncultured Ruminococcus sp. | reverse complement strand
TTGCTTACGTCTGACGGAACGTCCCATTTTATTTCGCCGTAATTTCCCTGAGTTGATGCGGTGAAATCGGGGGACTGATACCACCCTTCATCTTCTGAAGGATAATCTTCCGTTACCGAAATACCACAGCCACCTTTGAACTGTCCTATATCAAGACCGTCTGAGGAATAAATTACAAAGGTAAATGAGGAAATAACGTCGCCGTCCTCGATACCGAAATCCGAAAGTGGAAGCTTGATTGTATTTTTTCCGTCTGTTTTTTCTATTGTCTTGTCAACCTGAACCTGTGTTCCGACTTCTGCCGAAACTGTTTCAATCGGGCTTACATGAAGTGTTGTAGGTTCTTCCGTTATTTCTTCGGCAGAATCTTCTTCACTTTCCTGATTGGTACGTGCTTTGGTGTTGAAAGTTGACTGAATATAATCGTCCGATTTATTTTTATTTTTTCCGCATCCTGTAAACGATACTGCAATTAAAGATGCTGAGAAAAGGGCTGTTATTTTTTTTTTCATGACATTATGTCCTTTCCGTTTTCTGTATATTACAATTATTATATCATTATTTTCCACCGATTTCAATATTATTAATCAACGAAATATATTTGTTTTTTTGTTGCAAATTAAATAATTCTGCTGAAAAAATATTTTTTTGTTTCATATTTTGAATTAATGAAAAACGATAAATTTTTATCGTTAATTGTATGCAAACTGAAACGGCTTTTGATATCTGGCTTTGTGAAAATACACAAATTTAATGATAAACGATAAATTAATATTGACAAACGTAAAATATTCTGTTATAATATAAACATCAGCTGAGAACAAATTAACAACAATTCTTATGGAGGTTCTTTATTATGAAAAACGAAATTGTAGAAAAAATACATTCTGTCGGCAAGGTAAGCCGTATAGTTTCAAAGATTGCAAAGATTGTCACTCTTATCGGTGTAATCGCCTGTATTATTGTAGGTGTTATGCTGATTTTCATTCCTGCCGATTCTGTAAAAAGCTTTAACGGTACAGCATCGGGAACTATCGTATTCGACGAGAAAAAATCAAAGATGTTTTCTTTTTATGACGAGGAGAATGTACTTACAGCCATGAAAAAACTTGGTTATTCGTTTATATCTTTCGGAGTGTTACAGATAGCACTTACGGGAATTTCAGCTATTACAATTATTCTTATGATTATGCTTGTTCTTGCAATGATTCATATTTTCAGCTATGGTGCAGAATTACAGCAGGAATCCGACGAAACAGTTTAAAGGTGTGAATCTATGGCAATAATTTCAAGACTTGACAGGGTTATGGCAGACAGAAAAATCTCCCTTAACGAACTTAGTGAACGTGTAGGCGTAAGCAACGTGAATCTTTCAAAACTGAAAACTGGAAAGGTCAGTGCTGTAAGATTCTCGACACTCAACGCAATATGTCGTGAACTTAAATGTCAGCCGGCGGATATTCTGGAGTATGTAGAGGATTTGGAAGAAAAGGAATAATTTTTCGGGAACGGTATTGATTTCAGTACCGTTCTTTTTTATTGGTCATAAGCGACATTACTGTATATAATTTTTTGTGAAAAGTAACAAAAATTTTTGACGTAATAAATATAATCTTCACTTTTTTTAGAAAATATGTTATAATATCATCATTGCTATGCGGAGGTGAAAAATATTATTAAACGTCTCTATATTTCCGACCTTGACGGCACTTTACTGAATAATGATGCAAGGCTTTCTGATTTTACCGTTAAGGCTGTTAACGGACTTGTTGAAAAAGGTATGCGTTTTACATTCGCTACGGCAAGGTCGGTATATTCTGCAAAACCGATTACTTCAGCTCTGAATATAAATATTCCGTACATACTTATGAACGGTGTAAGTATATACAATCCGCTGAATGACAGGTATATAAAAAATGAATATATAAGTCCTGAAACATCGTCTGAAATAATCGGTGTTTTCAGGGAAAATGATTTAAAGTGTTTTATGTATAAGATACACAATGATGTACTTATTGCATACTTTACGGAAATAAACTCGCAGGTAATGAACAGTTTTGCGGAAGTACGTAAAAATAACTATAACAAGCCGTTTGTACAGTGTGCAGACCTCGCAGACCATGCCGACGAAGAAACGGTTTATTTTACAGTTACGGGAGAATATGAAAGACTTTTACCTGTTAAAATCGGTATCGAAAAAATAAAAGGCATCAACCATGCTTTCTATCGTGACACTTATACGGGAAAGTATTATCTTGAAATTTTTTCGGAAAGTGCGTCCAAAGCCAACGGTATAAAGTATCTGCGGAATGAATACGGATTTGACGAAATTGTGTGTTTCGGGGACAATCTAAATGACCTTACAATGTTTGAGGAATCAGACATAAAAATTGCCGTCGGAAATGCCGTAAATGAATTAAAGGAGTCTGCGGACTTTGTAACATTACCGAATGAAAATGACGGTGTTGCAAAGTGGCTTGCCGAAAATTACAGGGGATAATCATGAACGGATTTTCATATAAGAACGTTTACAACAATGAAAAGCATAAGAAATTTATGGACAGTCAGCGTTATGTCATAGACGATAAATTTCTTTCTGAAACAGAAAACTATGAGTTGTCGGACGGCTTTTCCCTTGAAATCAATACTTATGAGGAAGAAGAACAAAGAAAAGGTCGTACAGTTACATTAACTATTGCACAGAAAGTAACTTTGAAAAATGCAGATAAGACTGTATACGAATATTATTGTTTTTATGACCATATAAAACCAATTACTGAAATTATTCACCACAAAAATGGTTACAGATATTATCCGTTTCATATTGACTTGTACGGAATAAGTTTTCTTGATGTTGATACTCTGGAAGTATACAATTATATTCCCGAGGGCTATGAACATGATAAGGAATATATATGTGGAGAGTCCTTTATAATAACCGATGTTCATTATGATAAAGAATCAAATCTCATTGCATACGGCGGTTGTTACTGGGCTGCTCCTTATGAGGTAATGGTGGGTGATTTTTCTGACCCGCTTGATTTTAATCCGCACCTGATAAGTCTGTATGACATTTTAGACCCTGAATATAACTATGATGATATTGATTTCAAAGAATGGAAAAATAACAGGCTTTATGTTTTATGTGACAAAGAAGAAAAATCTTTGAGTGTTGAAGAACTCAAAAAATTAATAAATGAATTAACTGTGAAAGGAAAATAAAAATGAGAAAATTAATGCTTGGAAATGAAGCTTTTGCGAGAGGACTTTATGAGGCTGGTTGTAAGGTAGTATCCAGTTATCCCGGTACACCATCAACCGAAATTACAGAGGAAGTAGCTAAATATGACGAAGTTTATGCTGAATGGTCACCAAACGAAAAAGTAGCTCTTGAGGTTGCATTAGGTGCTTCCATAGCAGGTGCAAGAAGTTTCTGCGGAATGAAACACGTTGGTCTGAACGTTGCGGCAGACCCTTTGTATACTGCATCTTACAGCGGTGTGAATGCAGGTCTTGTAATTGCCGTTGCAGACGACCAGGGTATGCACTCGTCACAGAATGAGCAGGACAGCAGACATCACGCCATAGCGTCAAAAGTACCCATGCTTGAACCGTCTGACTCACTTGAATGTAAGAACTTTGTTAAAACGGCTTTTGAACTTTCGGAACAGTTCGACACTCCTGTTATCGTGAGAATGTCAACACGTGTTGCACACTCCCAGAGCATTGTCTGTACGGAGGAGCGTCAAGAACTTGAACTCAGAGAATATGTAAAAACACCTCAGAAATATGTAATGATGCCTGCTTATGCAAAGGGCAGACACGTTTTTGTAGAAGAACGTACAAAAAAACTCACTGAATATGCCGAAACTTCACCGCTTAACCGTGTTGAGATTTCCGAAAAAGCTGAATTCGGCGTAATTACAAACGGTGCGGCTTATCAGTACGCAAAAGAGGCACTCGGTGAAAAGGCATCTGTTTTGAAGCTCGGCATTGTAAATCCGCTCCCTGTAAAGCTTATTCAGGACTTTGCTTCAAAATATGAGAAAATTTATGTTATAGAGGAACTCGAAGGCATTATTGAACAGCATTGCAGAAATATCGGTGTAAACAATGTTCAGGGAAAAGAAATTTTCGGTTACATAGGCGAAATCACACAATCTGTAATTTCTGAAAAACTGCTCGGCGAAAAGAAGGAATCCGTTTCGCTTGATGAGAATATTCCTGTAAGACCGCCTGTAATGTGTGCAGGTTGTCCGCATAGAGGACTTTTCTATTGTCTTAAAAAACTCGGTGTTACCGTTTCGGGTGATATCGGCTGTTATACACTTGGTGCTGCTGCTCCGCTCAATGCTATGGATACTACTATATGTATGGGTGCGTCTATTTCCGCACTACACGGTTTCAACAAGGCAAGAGGTGCAGAGGCAGAACATAAGAGCGTTGCGGTAATAGGTGACTCAACTTTCATGCACAGCGGAATGACAGGTCTTGTTAATATATCTTACAATAATTCGAATTCAACTGTGATTATCCTTGATAACTCAATCACTGGAATGACAGGTCATCAGCAGAATCCCACAACAGGCAAAAACTTAAAGGGTGACCCTGCTGCCGCTGTTAATCTTGAGGAACTCTGTAAGGCTATCGGAATAAAGCGTGTACGTGTTGTAGACCCGTATAAGCTTGCCGAAACAGAAAAGGCAATAAAGGAAGAACTTTCGGCAGACGAAGCGTCTGTAATTATATCACGTCGTCCGTGTGCGTTGCTGAAATATGTGAAACACAATCCGCCGTTTATGGTTGACAACGACAAGTGTGTAGGTTGTAAGGCATGTATGAAGCTCGGTTGTCCTGCAATCTCAATAAAGGACAAAAAGGCAGTTATAGACCATACACAGTGTGTTGGTTGCGGTATCTGTCAGGAACAGTGTAAATTAAACGCAATCGGTTAATGAAAGGAAATATTATTGAATTAAGTTATTCATGTTTCGGTGACAGTTCGGCGTTTCTTATATGGTATGAAGATGAAAATAATGAAAACTGTATATATACTTCCGGCGGACAGGTCGTGTCTTTTTGGACTGAGGAAAACGCACGTCAAAAGGCTGAAAAGCTTGGCATAACCGTAACAGATACTTGTTTTTTCGATGTTGAAAGGCTTGTTTACTGGATTGAAATGCATCAAAATGAAATAGACTGTGATTTTCTGATTGATTTCTGGAATATATTTTCAGATATTGCTTATTCTGTCGGAAAAGAGCTTGAACCCGTAAGAACGAAGTGTTCTGATAAGTGCTTCAATAAACTTTTCTGGGGACTTAATCTTCCTGTCGTAACTCCTGAAAACTGTGAATATGAACCGGTTTTCACGAAAAGGGAAAGAAAGTTAATCAGGGAAATCATATGTACCGGACTTGAAATCTTTGAAAAAAATTCGGAATGGGAGGAATAGAATAATGGCATCAAATCATGCTGAAATATACAGCGAGTTTGCAGACTGGCTGGACAATCTACTTGAAAACAACGATATGCCCGAAAATACTCAGGCTTTTAACTTCAATCTCTATGAGGAGTCGGAGGACGAGTATATTTATGGTGTACAGATAATAGCGTCAGACAGATTCGACGCTGATGACGGTGATTGGGCTTGCTATGAAATATGGTCGTCTGAGGAAGATATATTCTGTGTAAGCACTTCTGACGAAGATGACAAAGGATGGCAGCAGTTCCTGAAGTTCATGACGGAAATAGTCTGCGATTACCTTGAAAACGGTAAACATAAGGATATTCTTTTTAATTCAAAGGGTATAGGAATAGGCTTTGTGGACGGTGAAATTGATATTATCTACAAAGCGGAAGATGAAGAAGATTCCTGATAAGAAGTATTAAGGAGAGTTTGAATGAAAAAGCCGTATCATAAAATTATTTTTTCTTATATCAGGATATTATTCGGATATATCGGTTATTTTTGTGCAAGTCTCGGAAAAGGACACAGACCACAATTTAAAGATTATGTGAATTTGAATGAATTGTCTGATATTCAGGAAAAATATGACGATAAAAGAGTTATGGAGAGGGCTTTGGATTACTTAAAGACGGATTATCAGGAAAATAAAATGATGGAAAAGCTCATCACAGAGTGTAAAAGAAAAAATTATAAGTATAAAGACGATTCTGCGGAAATGGATTATTTACAGACAGGAGATTTTAATATGGAAACTAAATCAATTATGATAGTTGGCGTGGGCGGACAGGGTTCGCTTCTCGCATCAAGAATTATAGGAAATGTACTTCTTTCACAGGGTTACGACGTAAAAGTAAGCGAAGTACACGGAATGTCACAGCGTGGCGGTTCTGTTGTAACCTATGTAAAGTACGGTGAAAAAGTTTATTCACCCATTGTTGAAAAGGGTGAGGCAGACGCTGTTATATCTTTTGAACTGCTTGAAGCGGCAAGATGTCTGCCATACCTCAAAAAAGGCGGTAACCTGATTACGTCGGTACAGAAAATAGACCCTATGCCTGTAATAACGGGTGCTGCCGAATATCCGTCGGAACTCGTCGAAAAGCTGAAATCGGCAGGTGTAGACGTAACGGCAGTAGACGCACTCAGTCTTGCGGAACAGGCAGGAACTTCAAAGGCTTCAAACGTTGTACTTATGGGAGTGCTTTCTTCAAAAATGGACTTCCCCGAAGAAGTATGGCAGAATGCACTTGAACAGTGTGTACCGTCTAAATTCCTTGAACTCAACAAAAAGGCTTTTGCTTTAGGCAGAAATGCATGATTACGCCTTTTGACAGTTGTAAAGCTATAACAAGCATTGAAATAATATCTGGTGTAGACGGAAAAATTGTTGTCTGCATAATACATGATTTTTTAAGCAGATTTTTAAAAAATATGTTCAAGGAAGATAATGTTGTTGAAATCGATGATGCTTATGAAGTATGGACTTATGCTTGTATATATGATGATATTC
>CAMWGS010000107.1 GCA_947173865.1 uncultured Ruminococcus sp. | reverse complement strand
CGTAACAATAAATGGTATAATAAGAGTTACAAATAATTTGTAAAGGAGAAATGAAATTGACAAAAGAATCGAACGGCGGAATATTAAAACACAAATGGTATCTTTATCTTACGGAATTTTTTTCGGGTGTTTCGGTAATGGCGGTGGAGCTGGGGGCGAGCAGACTTCTTGCACCTTATTTCAGTTCGTCGCAGATAGTGTGGACGATAATAATAGGTACTATTATGATTGCAATGGCACTCGGAAACATTTTCGGCGGAAAGAGTGCCGACAAAAATCCCAATCCCGACAAACTCTATGCAAGAATTTTACTTGCGTCCGTATGGATAGCGGCTATTCCCTTTCTGGGAAAATTCGTCATACTGGGAGTGTCTGCACTGCTTGTCGTGACGGTAAACACAAACTTTCTCATATGGGCGGCATTTTTCACCTGTATGATAGTTTTTGTGTTTCCCTTGTTTCTGCTCGGAACGGTCACGCCGTCGCTTGTCAAGTACACGGTTGACAGTCTTGACGACAGCGGAAAAACAGTCGGTACACTCGGAGCGTTCAACACAATAGGCAGTATTATCGGTACTTTTGTACCTACTTTCATTTCAATTCCCGCCGTAGGAACTTCTGCGACTTTTCTGATATTTTCGGGAATACTTCTTGTGATTGCGATTGTCTACTTCATATTCAGCAGACATGGTGCGGTAAGATGTGCGGTTACTTCTGTAATTTTCGTGGTATGCTGTGTTGTTTCGGCTTCATTCGGTTTTGCTTTCTGGGAAAATGACCTTGCATATGAGGGTGAATCCGTGTACAATTATTTGCAGGTAAAGGACAACGAAAGTCGGACGGCTCTTTCTACAAATGTACTTTTCGGTGTACAGTCAGTATATATAAAATCGGGTGAACTTTCGGGAATGTACTATGACTATGCAATGGCAGCACCGTTAATGGCTGATACGGGAAACAAAAAAGATATTCTGATACTCGGTATGGGTACGGGGACTTATGCAAAACAGTGTATGAATTATTTTGACAATATCACGGTTGAGGGCGTTGAAATTGACGACAAAATAACTGACCTCGCACATGAATATTTTGAACTTCCCGAAGATGTTAATGTCACAACTTACGACGGACGTGCTTTTCTGAATGTTTCTGATAAAAAGTACGACGTTATAATGGTTGACGCATATCAGGATATAACGATACCTTTTCAGATGTCGTCAGTTGAATTTTTCTGTCTTGTGAAGTCACATCTGAAAGAAAACGGTGTAATGGTTATAAATATGAATATGAGGTCAAAGGAAGCCGACGGTATAAACAGCTGGCTTGCAGACACAATAGCGAACGTTTTCGGTGAAGTCTGTACGGTTGACGTGACAGGCTCGACAAACCGTGAACTTTTTGCTTCTGATAATCCTGATATGCTTGAAGTCTTTTTGGACAATATCAGCAGTATTGAAAATGAAAGTCTTTTTTCAATGATGAACAACGTTTCGGACAATATTGTTATGTATGAAAGCGGTGAGCGGATTCTTACCGACGACAAAGCTCCCGTCGAACTTCTCGGCATGAGCGTCATTGATGATATTATTCAGGACGAACTTGTTTATTACCGTGAAAAATTCAGGACTGAGGGTATAAAAAGTCTTATCGGATAACGGAAACCTGTACGGAAATTTTTTCTGTACAGGCTTTTTTTGTCATAATATAAGATTTTTCGGAATAGACTTAAACAGTAAATTTATGGAGGCGATTTAATGGACCAGCAAGCTATTGAACAATATAAGCGTGAAATGATGAAGCTTTATGGTAAAAGTACTTATGTTCACGATGAAGCAAATGAGGAGCAGAATCCTGCTATGAGAGGCAGGGCAAAGCCTTTTGTTGAGGAGGCAAACGAAACGGAAGCACCGAAAAATAATGAGCAGGCTGAAAGCGGTCAGACATACAAGGAACAACACCCCGTTTCTGAGGAGATAGGAGATGTGGACGAAAATGCCCCTGATGATACGGCGTATTCAGCGGATGAACGTTATCCCGAACCCGATTTGTCGGAACTTAATCTTGATTACGGACAGTCTGAAACGGACAACGCAACTCCGCCCGAATATGCGTCGGAAAGAAGTATAGGAAATTCAGTCGGCTATATAATTGTGAATACGAGAACGGGTGAGGAATCGTCCCCCGTTGCTGATGCGTCCGTACTGATTACGGCAATTGTTGACTGAAAGCGTGAAATAATTGCATCGGGAAAATCAAACGAAAGCGGTACAAGTGACAGATTTTCCGTTCCTGCTCCCGACCTTGCCCATTCACAGTCGCCCGATTCAGTCAGGAGACCTTACAGCCTTTTTGACATAAGCGTGACAGCAAAAGGCTTTTTCAATGCGAGAAGCGTTGACGTGCCTGTGTTTTCGGGGATTACATCAGTACAGAATTTCAGCATGATACCTGTTCCGCTTATGATGAAATCGGGTGATGAGACAGTCACATATATTAATCAGGAGCCTGATTTTCCTGATGCAAACTGACAATGAAAGGATTTTTATATGCTTACAGGAACACCATATATCCCCGAAACTATTACTGTTCATCTTGGCACTCCCGATTCTGATGCACCGAATGTCACACTTGATTTTGCTTCATATGTAAAGAATGTTGCTTCAAGTGAGATTTTTCCGACGTGGCCGGAAAATGCCCTGCGTGCAAATATCTATGCAATAACCACTTTTGCACTCAACAGAATATATACGGAGTGGTACAGGTCAAGGGGATATGACTTTGACATAACTTCTACTACCCAGTACGACCAGAAATTCATAAACGGACGTGAATATTTTGAAAACATAAGCTATCTCGTTGACGAACTGTTCAACGATTATGTCAGGCGGCAGGGAAGTATTGAACCGCTGTTCACAGCATTCTGCAACGGAACTACAACAACGTGCGACGGACTTTCTCAATGGGGTACAGTCACTCTTGCAAACAGGGGAATGACACCTTTTGAAATTCTCCAGTATTATTACGGCGACGATATAGAAATTGTGAAAAACGCTCCTGTCAGTACGGCATTGCCGTCATATCCGGGCATGGAACTTTCTCTTGGTTCGGCAAGAAACGATATAAAGTCATTGCAGATATATCTTAACAGAATTTCAAGAAATTATCCTGCCATTCCTAAAATACCTGTTGCAGATGGAATTTTTGACACGGCAACAGAAGCAGCGGTAAAGAAGTTTCAGGAAGTTTTCGGACTGGCGGTGACAGGTGTTGTTGACCAAGCAACATGGAACAGGATAACATATATCTATACCAGTGTAAAACGTATTGCCGAACTTGATTCGGAAGGCGTACATTTTGAGGAAATTGCACCTCTCGAATATGATACTTTGAGATTCGGAATGCAAAATATTGCAGTAAGCGTAATGCAATATTATCTTGCTGTAATCGGTGCATATTACGAGGCGGTAACTCCTGTTGAGATTACGGGATATTTTGGTGAAAAAACAGAAAATTCCGTGAAGTCTTTTCAACGTGTTTTCGGACTTCCACAAACAGGAGAAATTGACAGGGCAACAAAAAACGATATCTATCGTGCATATCAGGGTATTATTGAATCTGTACCGCCTGATTATACGGAAGTTGCACTTTATCCGAATACAGCTTTGAAAGAGGGTGTTACGAGTGACTCGGTTCGTATTATTCAGGAGTATCTTACGTTGATAAACGAAACTTATCCCAATATTCCTGCGGTTAACAACACGGGATATTTCGGGCCTCTTACAAAGCAGTCGGTTATAGAGTTTCAGAAACAGTTCGGAATAACCCCCACGGGTATAGTAGGAGCGATTACGTGGGACAAAATTGCAGAAGTCTATTCAGACCTCAAATACGGATTTGACAAACGTCCGTATCAGAATCCAGGTTATACAATTACAGGTTAGGGAAGGAGCTTTTTATGGCATACACAAACGCACAGAAAAAACAGCACATTATGGAGTTGCAGACTTATCTTAATGCAATTTCTTTTGTAAACGGTCATATTCCGTCACTTGTTCCTGACGGAATTTACGGAAAGGAAACTATATTTGCCGTAAGAATGTTTCAGCGTGAATACGGTCTTTCGGAAACTGGAAACACAGACCCTGTTACATGGAATAAGGTGGTAAGCGTTTATCGTTCGTATATTCATACTGAACCTGTTGCTTACAATGTTTTTCCGTCGGCTTCATACGTTGCACATCTCGGTGAGCAGGGGCAGATTATTTACATATTGCAGGCAATGCTTAACGATGTGGGAAATAATTACGACAATGCACCTAAAGTGGACGTATGCGGACACTATAACATGGAAACTTCAAACGCCGTAAGATTTCTGCAAAGGAAAATAGGATTGCCACAAAGCGGAAATATTGACAGTACGGCATGGAATATGCTTGTAAGCTGTTGTGAACATATAAACAATACACTTCTGAGGGGAAAGAAAAATTAAAAATGCACGGAAACTATTGAAATTCACGTAAAACTGCTGTATAATTAAATTACGGATTAAAATAACGTAAAGGAGCGTAAAAATGTTTAAGAAACTTATACTTTCGGTATCAGCCGTAACCGTTGTCTCGGCTGTACTTTATACTACTGCTTCGGCAGTTTCTGACTATTCTGTCTCGGACCTCAGAAATTTCGGAAACGCACTTCTCGGAAAAGGTGAAATTACCGCTGAAATGGACTTGACAGGTGATAACAGGGTAGATTCATTTGACCTCGTTGCAATAAGAAAGACTTTTACTTCAACGGGAGAATTTTCCGAATCGTCTTTCAGTGTCACGGAGGACAATGTGAAGTATACGGGAAGAAATTATTATGACGGTAAGACGGCATGGCTTGTTCAGAGTGGTTCAGCGGTGGAATTTACCGTCAGTGCAAAGTCTGCTGAAGTTACGGTTAATGGTGACTATTCAATAAACAATGCTGAAAAATACCGTCCGAGATACGCCGTTATTGTTGACGGTGAAATAATTCTCGACGATATTATGAGCGAAAAAACAAAGACCATAAAGCTTTTTGAGGGTGAAACTTCACGGACGGCAGAAGTGAAAATAATACATCTTTCCGAAGCAAACAACGGTACAATAGGTATTTCTGAAATAAGGACCGTTTCGGATTTTCCCGCACCTGTTGTCCCAGCCGAAAAGAAGGATTTGATAATTGAATTTATAGGCGATTCAATTACGTGTGCTTACGGTGTTGAGGGTAAATCTGCATCAGACCAGTACACAACGGCAACTGAAAATTTCATGAAATCCTATGCATATCTCACTGCCGAAAAGCTTGGTGCTGATTACAGTGCGGTATCTTACAGCGGTCACGGAATTATTTCGGGTTACTCAAATGACGGTAACCGTAATACAGACAGTCTTGTACCACCGTATTATAAAAACTGCGGAAATCTCAGCAACTATGCAAAACCATGGGACTTTACGGCAGACCCGAATGACGTTATTGTCATCAATCTCGGTACTAACGACTATTCATATGTAAGCAAGGACTTTGACGCAAGGAGTCAGGAGTTTATTGACGGATATGCCGAATTTCTTGAAACCGTAAGGGAATGTAATCCCGACGCACATATTATATGTACATTCGGCATTATGGGCGGTCAGGAGATGTACCCTCTTATTGAGCAGGCAGTCGAGGATTTCAGGGAAAAGAATAGTGACGAAAAAATAACTGTTTTCCAGTCGCCCATGCAGAATATGGCAGACGGCTACGGTGCGGATTATCACCCTTCGGAAATCACTCAGCAGAAAAATGCATACATTCTTGCGGACAGAATATGTAACGCACTCGGTATTGAGTCCGACCAGTTAGGTCTTGACGTTGCCGAAAACGCTGAATACAGCCTTGTTTTTGACAAAAGCACCAACGCCAACGCATCACCTTATTTTTCGGAGTATGACAAATCTTACTGGATTAATATGGTAAACGGCGGTTCGTCCGATGACTCCATAGAAGCTTTTATTTCGGGAATAAACCTGAAAAAGAATGGTAAATATCGTCTTACTTTTAATATTACTACGACCGACGGTGAGGAACTTCCGATAATTATAAGAAATTCCGACAAGTCAGAAATATATTTCAGTGATACGTTTACGGGAGCAGGTGAGAAAGCACCGTATTCGGCAGATATAACTATGGACGAAAACTGTGGAAACGCTGAAATCGTCCTGCAGGTCGGCGGTACTGATTACTACAATGTTACTCTCTATAATCTCAGACTCGAAAAAATAGGCTGATTAATTAAAAATCCGTACATTTTCAGGTGTACGGATTTTTTTATTTTGCTCTGAATATCTTGTTGTTTGTCCGACCAAGTATATAGTCTGCGGAAACGTTGTAGAAATTTGCAAGCGTCACAAGATGTCTGACGGGTAATTCACGTTCGCCCGTTTCATAGCGTGAATACTGCGGTTGTGTAGTCTTCAAGAGTTTTGCAATGTCGGATTGATGTAAATCTTTATCTTCTCTCAAATCTTTCAGACGTTGTAAATAATACACAAAAACACCTCGACAAAATTATTTATTAAACAGATTTTATCATATATTTGTCTGATTCTATTGACATTATATCCATTTGAGTATATAATATCATTGTAACGTTGAAAAAACATTAAAAGGAGGTGAAATTATGAAGAGATTATGGTCAGTTTTTCTTGTTATGATGATGTCTTTTGTACTTTTTAGCTGTGGAAAAAATATTGATTACAAAGATGCTGAAAGTTTTGAATCAGCACTTAATGCTGGTGATGACCTTACAGACAAAACTGTTACATTTACTGTTGAAAAGATTGAACCAGACAGCACATTTGGTTATAATCTTCAGGCAGGAGAACATCTTAATTTTTGTTCTGAGAAAAATCCGAACGTTAAAGAGGGAGATACAATAACAGTAAAGGTTGATGAAGTTAAATCATTTATGGGGTCTTATATTATATATTATGC
>CAMWGS010000106.1 GCA_947173865.1 uncultured Ruminococcus sp. | reverse complement strand
CAAAAACTGCTGAAATTTTAATAAATTATTGTGACATATGCATAATCGGAAAAATTTTTTTTGACACAACAAATTTTAAAAAAACATATCGGAAATACTAAAATATTTACTGCTTTTCTATGAAGTGCATAGACTTTGTGCTTTATTTTTGTAAGAAACATAAAATTATGAGTAAAATTTACGTTAACTCTTGACTTTTTGTCAAATACATGGTATACTTCAATAATGGACAATATGGTAATTTATAATGAAATTATTGTGAATTTAAGTAAATAGTAAAACGAAATGTGTCCTTGATAAATTAGGAGGATTGATTATGCTCTGCGAGAGATGCCGAAACGAACTTAGCCCCAATGCTGATGTATGTCTTAAATGCGGAACTCCGGTTTCACGTAATGTTGCCGGTTTTGAAAATACTGTTGAAATAAAGCGTGCTTTGAAATCCATGATGGACCAGTACGGACAGGACATTATAAAGGATACAAATAAGTTTATTTCACTGCTTAACGATTTTATCCCTGAGTACGAAAAAGAACGCCGTCTTTTGAAAAATATGCTTCAGTGCGGAGTCGTTGCAAATATGCTCAGAGAAAGCGAACAGCAGAAAATAGCAATTATGAAGGCAAGGGAATTTATGGTTTCGGAAATGTTCCTTTCGGAAAATGCCGCTGAGTTTGTAATAGTTTGTTTTACATATATGCTTGGCTGGGAATATGTTTCAAATCTGACTGAACAGAAAAAGCCTGAAACGCAGTCGGTCGGATTGTCGGGTGCGGATTCTTCCGCCAAAAACAGCAGTCCTAAAAAACCGCCTGTGCCTTTTGATTTGAATATGAAGGTTTTCAGACCTGCCGACGCTGCAAAGTACAGACTTAAAGGAACTGTTAAAATTCCTGAGGGATATACGAAACTTGACAGCTTTGCTTTTGACGGATTCGGATTCATGAAAACAATTGAACTGCCTTCAACTCTTGTTTCAATAGGAGAATATGCTTTTTCCGAATGTAAGAGGCTTAAAAGTGTTGAACTTCCCGAAACCCTGAAAGTTCTTAAACAGGGTGCATTCAGCCAGTGCGGAAAGCTTACTATGGTAAAACTTCCTGAGGGCGTGCTTGAAATCGAGGATAATACTTTCTCTTTCTGCCATAGTCTTGAAATAATAGATATTCCGTCAACTGTAAGCAGTATAGGTGCGGGTGCATTCTCAGGCTGTGAAAAGCTCCGCAAGCTGTTTCTTTCGGACAATGTAAAATTCATAGAAGACGGTGCATTCTCATATTGTACATCTCTTACCATAAGATGTTATGAGAATTCGTATGTACACCGCTACTGTCTCAGTAATGGTCTTAATGTTGAAACGGTTGCAAAGGGAACTCCTTTCGGCAGATAAATTCATAACAATAAAATTCAGAAGGGAATGATATAAGTGGTAGAGCTTAAAATCGGCGAACAAGTTGAAATGGAGTACGGCGGTGCTGCAACTGTAAAGAAAATACTCGGCAGCGGTGGACAGGGTATCGTTTATCTTGTTGACTTCAACGGTATAGACTACGCTCTTAAGTGGTATGATGTAGATAAAATCAAGAATGCAAGAGCTTTCCGTAAAAATATTGAAAACAATATAAAAGACGGTGCACCGAGTGATAAATTTCTTTGGCCAAAGTACCTCACAAAAGAGAACGGCACGGGTACTTTTGGTTATATAATGGATTTGCGTCCGCATGGATATGACTCTTTTGTTGATATTCTCAATACATACAGACTTGATATTGATGAACTTACAGGACGTGCAACAAAAGTTTCCGTACAGTTTGCAAGTCTGCACTCCATGGTTACGGCTGTAATAAATATTGTAAACGCTTTCAGACAGCTTCACAGAGCAGGAAAGAGTTATCAAGACCTGAATGACGGTGGTTTCTTTATTAATGTAAATACGGGCGATATTCTTGTCTGTGACTGTGATAATATCGCTCCTGACGGAAGTAACTTCGGTATCGGTGGCAAGCCCGGTTATATGGCTCCCGAAGTCGTAAGAGGTGTGGCAAAGCCGAATGTTCAGACCGATAAATATTCACTTGCTGTCGTTCTTTTCAAGCTTCTTTTCAGGGGAGACCCGATGGAAGGCGAAAAGGTGGTAAAAGACGTTTGTCTTACAGAAACATCCGAACTCAAACATTACGGACAGCAGGCGGTTTTTGTATATGACCCCGACGACACTTCAAACCGTCCCGTGCGTGGTATTCACGATAATGTAATAAAGTTCTGGAGAATATATCCTGCATATATCCGTGAGGCTTTTATACGTTCTTTCACAACAGGTATAAGAGAACCGAACAAGCGTATTATTGAGAACGAATGGCAGAAGCTCTTTATAAGACTTCGTTCCGAAATTATTGTTTGTACCTGCGGAAGAACAAATTTCACATCAATGTTTGAGAACGTCAATGACACTTCATACAGATGTCCGAAATGCAGTGCTGAATTTGCAAGTCTTGCATTCAGTAACCGTGATTACCGTATACCGCTTTATGTTGGAAGCAAATTTTATGAATGTGAAATAGACCCGAAGTCTGATAATTTTCAGAAAGTTGCCGGTGAGCTTGTTGAAAACAAACTCAAGCCTGGTATGCTCGGAATAAAGAACGGTTCGGAGAAAGTATGGCGTGTAAAGATGCCCGACGGTGTTTTCTATGATATTGCTCCCGGAAAGGGATTCCCTCTCTGGAAAGGTCTCGAAATAGATTTCGGGGAAGTAAACGCACATATTTAATCTTTAAAACGAGGTTCATACTGCATATTGCAGTTGTCAATGGATATGAAAGGGAGTATGTAAATTATGAGCAAAGACATGAATAATGATGCTGAATTAAAAACAGCAAACAATATAGAAGAAGATTTCGGCAATATGCTTGATTTTGATGATGACGACCCACTGAGTGCAACAAGCGTGTCCAAAAAGAGCCTTGTAATATTTTTTCTTATAGATACATCTGGAAGTATGAAAGGTACAAAAATGGGTGAGCTTAATACTGTTATGGAGGAACTTATTCCCGAAATACGCCGTGTAGGTGAAGCCGATACAGATGTTAAAGTTGCGGTTCTTACTTTTTCAAACAGTGTTATGTGGATGTATTCCGAGCCTGTTTCTATTGAGGACTTTGAATGGACACGTCTCAGAGCAGACGGCGTTACAAGTATGGGCGAGGCTTTCAGGGAACTTTCAATAAGAATGTCAAGAAACAGTTTCCTCAGTTCACCGTCACTTTCTTTTGCACCCGTTATCTTCCTTATGACAGACGGTTATCCGTCTGACGATTATAAGGCAGGTCTTGAAGCACTCCAGAAGAACAGCTGGTATAAATTTGGTCTTAAGGCTGCACTTGGTATCGGCAAGGAAGCAAATGACGATATGCTTGCCGAGTTCACAGGCACAAAAGATACTGTTGTTCATGCATATTCGGGCGGACAGCTTGCACAGATGATTAAAATTATCGCTGTTACTTCGTCACAAATCGGAAGCAAGAGCATGACCCTTTCCGACGATACAAATCATGAACTCAGTTCTCAGGATGTTTATGCGGCAAAGCAGAAAATGCTCGGTCAGCAGATTCAGGACCTTGTTAAATCTCAGGATTATTCGGATACTGTTCCTTTCGATACAGGCTGGTAATCTGATTATGTTTTATCGAAAGGGGTGCTTATAAATGTTAAATGGTTTTTGCCATACCGTTATCGGTGCAAGTCATATAACAAGCGGAACTGTATGTCAGGATTCATCAGTTTTCAGAGCATATGATAATTACGGAATCGCTGTTGTTGCGGACGGTCATGGAAGCAAAAAGCATTTCAGAAGCGACAAGGGTTCTGAAATGGCTGTAACGGCAGCACTCGATACGGTTGAGGAATTTTACAGAGACCCTGACGCTTTTGAGGAAAGTTTTCTGAATAACCCCGAAAACCTGATTAAAAAAATTGAAAAAAATATTATTTCACGATGGAACAGACTTGTAATACATCATTATACCCATAATCCGTATACCGAAAAGGAAAAAGAACCTTTTACCGAAAAGGAATTCAAACGTCTGAAAGTTGAGACGGTTTACGGAACAACGCTTATAGTTGCGGTTATGGGAAGAAAATTTACTTTCGGTACGCAGATAGGTGACGGCAGTCTTGTGCTTATATGCGAGGACGCAGCCGCTGAAATGCCTATTGCCTACGAAGAGTCAGCCCCTGCAAATCTCACGGCATCTATGTGTAACAGTCAGGCTATAAATTATTTCAACAGCTTTTATACGCTGGACGAAAAACCGATAGCTGTCTTTGTTTCAACCGACGGACTGTATACTTCTTTTAAAAGTGATGAGGATTTTCTTGACTATCACAGTATACTTGCAAGTCAGCTTATAAATATAGATGCGTTCAGCCCGTCCATAAGGAAAAATCTTTCAAAAAGGTCACACTGCGGAACTCAGGACGATACGTCCCTTGCCTGTGTGTTTGACAAGGATTATATTCCCGAAAAGCAGGAAGAACTTAAAGAACAGGTTGAAGTGAATAAAATTCATGCCTCAATGCGTAAGGCGGAACAAAAGGCAAGAATGGAAAAGCAGAGACTGAAAAATTCAATGAATAATGCAAGATATGACGAGGAATCGGAATTATAAAATAGGAAGTAATCATGGAAAATAAATCAAAAAAAATATGCCTGTGCTGATTGTCTGTATAGTTTTGTTTTTGGTTCTTTTTGTTGCACAGAGAAGCATTTCCGCTAATCCGAAGCTTACAGGCTTTAACGGTATAATCGCACAGCTTCATGTTATGATTTCGGTTATATTTGTACTTGCAAACAAAAAACTCGGATTTATTGTCGGCGTTGTACTTAATGTGGTTAATCTTGTATCAGGTCTTATGGCTGTACTTGCCGCAGGACAGAAAAACTCCTTGCCGTCAATAGCTATTTCAGTATGTACCATTATAATAATGGCTATCATATACAACTATACAAGCAAGAATGAAAAGATGCATGACGAGCTTATGGAAAATTACGAGGTACTTTCTTATCTTGCTTATTATGACAGACTTACTCAGATGCCCGACAGACATCTTTTTATGGAAAATCTTGAAAAAGATATTGAGGAGAATAAGCAGTGTGCGGTTGCCTGTGTAAATCCGGTCGATTTCAGACGGGTAAACGATACTTTCGGCATGGCAACAGGTGACGATTTGATTAAGGTTTATGCCGAAAGGATAGAAACAATTGCAGGTGAAGAAAACTGTGCCACAAGAATTTCGGGTGATGAATTTGCGGTAATTCTCGAACCTGAAAACAGCAGTCAGGACATTATTAACTTCGCAGGCAGAATACAGGGTGTTTTCAGTGAACCTGTGAATATAAACAGAAACAGTCTCGGTGTTTCTTCAAGTATAGAAATAGCAATGTTTCCGAAGGACGCAGGAAGTGCGGAAGATGTTCTCAGATGTTCTGAAAAGGCAATGTATATGTCAAAGAACAACGGAAAAAATAAGGTTTGTTTCTATAGTCCTGTGGTCTGATAGTCTGCTTGTTATTCTGAAATATGCAATGAAAGGATATTGGTATTAACATGGAATTAGTTGAATTATACAACAGGGCAGTCCTGCTTATTGAAGAAGTCAGAAAGGTCGGCGGACATACAGCTGACGAAAAAGATGCATCTCTTTGCGTTATTGTAAGTAGCAATAATGAAATAATTTATGCAGGTGTTAACGGACTTAAAATCAGCGACGGAAAAGTATCTGTAGCTTGTTCCGAGTATAATGCCATTATGTCAATGATTGCTTCAGGCTGTGTTACTGCCGAAAAAATGATGACGGTTTCTTTTGTGGATGGAAGTATTTGTCGCCCGTGCAGTGAATGTATTGATATGCTTTACAAGGCAGACGAAAATAATTCACAGTGTGAAATTGCGATTTCAATCGAAAAATCCGTAAAAGCCTGTGAACTGGAAACACAGACTGACGAATCATTGGTTTCCGCTGAATCTGAGACAGTTTCAGTATCAGAGGAAGTACCTGCTTTTTCACCTGAACCTGTAAGCGAAAATCTTAGCTTTGAAGAAAAGTTCGGATTTTATTTCGATGATACTCCTGCTGAACCTGTTCCGACTCTTGCCAATCAGACAGAATCACAGCCTGTTTATCAGCGGACGAATACAAATATAAATGAGCAGAATAATTCTTTTCAGTTTATGGAACAGTATCCGTCAAACAGCGTACAGCAGAATATGAACGGACAGTTTATTCAGCCTGATGTACAGCCGTATTCTCAGCCAATGCAGAATTATGCTCAGCAGTCTCAGGGTTACCCTCAGCAGAATATGTACTCAAATCAGGTACAGCAGGGTGTAATGAATCCGCAGTTTATTCAGCCGAATATGCAGCAGTATTCCAATAATATACAGCCACAACCATATCCTCAGAATATGCAGGGATATTCTCAGCCTTATGCTCAGCCTGTCAACCCGTCTGTAAATCAGGGAAGTTTTCCGTCAAATGCAAATCCCTATTATCAGAAGCCCGTGAACAGTCAGCCACTTCAGAACGTATACCCACACCAGCCTGCTACACCTGTTTCAAGTCATTATCAGAACAGCGGTGGTGTGAACGTTTCACAGCCTCTTACTTCCGTTCCGCTTTCGGGAGAAGGAAAATCGAAATTCAGACAGCGTCTCAGCAAATTTATGAATGATGATATGCCTGTTTCTACAGTAAGCAATGAAGAAAGTAATTCAAAGAATGTTTCAATGGGTGACATCAAAAAACAGGCTCGTGACAAGAAAAAAATGGCTAAGGTCAACGCCGACTTCAAAAAACGTATGAAGGACCTCGGATATTAATATAGAACTCTCCGTTTTCAGCGGAGAGTTTTTTGCGGATTTTTTAAAAAAGCTATTGGAATATTTGTTGTTTTGTGTTATAATGATATAAATATGAATTTTGTAGGTAATTTATGAGAATACGTCATAAACCTGTCTATTATAAACATA
>CAMWGS010000105.1 GCA_947173865.1 uncultured Ruminococcus sp. | reverse complement strand
CGAAAAATCAAGTCCGAACTCCGTCATAGCGTTTTCAATTTTCAATGCACCTCTGCGGACGTATAATTCCTGTTCTGACGATTCAATAACATCGGTTTCGGAAACTTCCGCAGATGCTTTTTTTGCCGTTACGGAATTTACCGTTATACTCCCTGATTTTATCATTTCTTTTGCACGTTCACGACTTCGGGCAATCCCACGTGAAACAAGTTCCGCATCAAGCCTTGCCATCGGTCATACACCTCTTTTGTACATATTCAGCCATTTTCTCACACGTAAAACCAAGCTTTTCAAGTGATGATTTGACTGATGCCTGTTTCACATAACCCTCTATCGCAACTCTGCTGTAGTCTCCGGAATATCCGCACTCCGCAAGTCTACTGCCTGTTTTTTCGGAAATACTTCCCGAGCCTATTGACTCCTCAAAGAAAATTATACGTTTGTACTTCTTTATTTCGTCCGTAATATCACGGCTGATGGGATATATTTTTGTAAGTTTAAGCAAATCACAGTTTATTCCATCACCGCTTAAAATACTCTGAGCCTTATAAGCCTCATTGTAAAGCCTGCCGTACGCTATAATAAGGGTATCGCTTTTTTCACCACGCATAAAGAGATATTCCGTACTGAGATAATCACGGTTGAATGATACTTCTTCCGTGCCTCTCGGGTAACGTATGGCAGTTATACATTTATTGGCATACATTGCCTTTTTCATACAAAGTTTAAGTTCATCATAACACGCTGGCGAATATACAACAGTATCGGGTATTGTTGTAAGCATAGGTACATCAAAAATTCCCTGATGCGTTTCACCGTCCTCTCCAACAATTCCCGCACGGTCAACGGCAAGTACAACATGAAGCTTTCCTATAGAAACATCATGAACAAGCTGGTCATAGGCACGCTGTAGAAAACTCGAATACACGGCTAAAACAGGTATTTGTCCCATAGCCGCAAGACCTCCGCAGAACGTTACGGCGTGCTGTTCCGCAATACCTACATCATAGAATCTTTCGGGAAAACGTTTGCTGAAAAACTGTAAACCCGTACCGTATTTCATAGCCGCAGTAACAGCACAGATTCTGTCATCTTTTTCGGCAAGCTTTACAAGTTCCTTTCCGAAAACGGTCGAATAACACTTATCAGCAGAAACTTCGGGATTTCCTGTTTCAATATCGAACTTTGAAATACCATGATATTCACCTGGATTTTTTTCGGCAGGTTCATAACCTTTTCCCTTTTTGGTTTTTATGTGAACAACAACAGGCTTATGACAGGCTTTAGCCCTGCGTATAACTCTTTCAAGTTCGGAAAGATTATGACCGTTGACAGGTCCAAGATATACAAATCCCATATTTTCAAACATAGAACTCTGTTCAAGAATTTTATATTTAACAGCATCCTTTGTGATTTTTATTCCCTTTGCAACGGGCTTGCCCAGAACAGGAATGGCATGAAGTGTATTTTCAACGTTTTTCTTTGTGGAAATATACTGTTCGGAATTACTCAGATTGGTGAGATGTTTTGACAATGCACCGACATTTTTTGAAATTGACATATCATTGTCATTAAGAATAACAATCATATTGCTTCTGAGTTCTTTTCCTGCATTATTCATTGCCTCATAGAACATTCCACCCGTCATTGCACCGTCTCCGATAACAGCAACCGTATAATTATCCTTTCCCTGAAGTTTCATAGCTTCGGCAATTCCGCAGGCAACCGAAACGGAGGTACTGCTGTGACCGCTTATATACACATCGTGAGCGGATTCCTCAGGTTTCGGAAAACCTGATATTCCGTTTTCCTGCCTTATTGTTGAAAATTTTTCCGCACGTCCCGTAAGAATTTTATGGACATAAGTCTGATGACCAACGTCCCATATTATTTTATCGTCAGGAGAATTGAAACTGCGGTGAATAGCCATTGTCAGCTCGACAACACCAAGATTTGAGGCAAGATGTCCGCCGTTCTTTGATACGGTTGATATAAGCATTTCCCTTATTTCACTGCATAGTGATTCACACTGTTTCAGAGATAATTTTTTCAGGTCTTTAGGCAGATTGAGTTCTGATAAACTAATGTCTGCATCTGACTTTTCGTATTCATTCATTTTATATAATGCGGATAAAAAATCCGCAGCTCCTTTTCATTAATTTTTCCTTTTAAGCAACATTTCCGTAAGTTCAACAAGAAAATCACTGTTTCCGATTTTTCCGAGACATTCAATTGCCTCAGCCGTAATTTTATCAGCGATTTCCTGAGCCTTTTCCACTCCGTAAAGAGTAACGAAAGTTGTTTTGTTTTCTTCTGCGTCACTGCCGACGGGTTTTCCGATTTCTTCGGTACTTCCTGTAACATCAAGTATATCATCAATAATCTGAAAAGCAAATCCGAGTTTAAAACCGTATTCAGAAGCAGTATTTATAATCTCCTCGTCCGCACCTGCACAAATACAGCCCATAATACACGAAACTGCAATAAGCTGACCCGTTTTACAGCGGTACATATTGCGGAGATTGGTTTCATCAACGTCATTTTTCTTTTCATTTTCCATGTCAATAACCTGACCGCCAATCATACCATCCCTGCCGACAGCCTTTGCAAGTTCTGATATGATTCTTATTTTCTGCTCAGGAGAAAGATAATTATCGTCCGCAATAATTCCGAAAGGCAAAACTGAGAGAGCGTCTCCTGCAAGGATAGCCATATCTTCACCGAAAGCCTTGTGACATGACGGTTTTCCACGTCTGAAGTCGTCATTGTCCATTGACGGCAAATCGTCATGAATCAGCGAAAACGTATGTATCATTTCGATAGCACACGCAGGAGCTGTTGCCTTTTTGTAATCCGTTCCGAGTGCTTCACAGAAAGAGTACACAAGAACAGGACGTATACGTTTTCCGCCTGCCGCAAGCGAATAATTCATAGCGGCAATAAGATTTTTCTGCGGCTCTGTTTCAGGTGTATGAACATTATATTTTACAAGAATATTTTCCGTATAGTCAGTATATTCCGAAAATTTACTTTTAAAATCATTCATATTATTTTTTCGGCAGTATATCTCCGCCGTCCTCCGTAATTTTAATTTTGGCATCGTCAAGCTGTTTTCTGCATAACGACGCAATTTTTACACTCTTGCTGTAAAGTTCGACAGCCTTTTCAAGCGGAATTTCTCCTTTTTCAAGCACTTCCGCTATTTCTCCGAGTTTTTTTAAATTTTCTTCAAATGTTGTTTTGTCTTTCATTGTCTCACCATCTGCTGATAATTTCCGCCGCTGCTCCGCCTTTTCCGAAACGTATTTCAACACGTCCGCCCTCCGAAATTTCCTCTGACGATTTCACGGGTCTGCCCTCCTTACAAGTAAGAGAATACCCCCTCATAAGAATTTTAAGCGGACTGAGCAAATCAATTTCCGCAATTTTCTGATTAAGCTGATTTTCAAGACTGTCCGTATAACGTTCAAAAGCATTTTCCGAACGTTTTTCAAGAACAGCTATTCTTTCATAAAGCATCTGCAAAGACGGCACGGCAATTTCCGCAGCTGCTGACGGTGTAGGTGTTCTGATGTCGGCAACAAGGTCTGTAACTGTAAAATCAGTCTCATGACCCACAGCCGAAATAACAGGTACTTTACAATTATAAACGGCACGGACAACTTTTTCAGTGTCAAAAGCACTCAAATCTTCGTGAGAACCTCCGCCCCTTCCAACAATTATAACATCACACCCTGCATTTTCTGCCTGTGTAATTCCACTACAAACTGAATCGGGAGCATTTTCACCCTGTACAACAGTATTTACCGCATAAATCTCACAAATGGGATAACGCCTTGAAATAACACTTATTATATCACGTACCGCCGCACCGTCAAGCGATGTGACAACACCGATTTTCTTCGGCATTTCAGGAATTTTACGTTTATGTTCCAAGGAAAATAAACCCTCCTCCGAAAGTTTGTCTTTCAGCTTTTCAAAAGCGGTAATCTGTCTTCCCTTGCCGTCGGCGATAATATCCTTTACATAAATCTGATATACGCCATCACGCTCAAAAATCGCCGTTCTGCCCGTAACCACAACAGACATACCGTTTTCAAGAGTAAAATTCAGTCTTTTCACATCAGACGAAAACATTACCGCCTTTATACTGCTTTTATCGTCTTTAAGCGTAAAATAGCAGTGACCGCTTATCGAATGTTTCACACAATCGGAAATTTCTCCCTTAATCATAACATTACCAAGATTACAGTCACCTTTAAGAAGGAATCCGATATACTTATTTATTTGTGTGACCGTTACAACAGACATCTATATTTCTCCCATACTTTTCAGATAGCCGTATATCGCCACTCCTGCCGCATTGTCGCATGAAAACTCAGGTTGTGCAAAATATGCTTTTCCGAAACGGGAAATAATTTTCTGCCTGATAATCGCATCAGACATAACACCTCCCGCAAAAACAAGCGGAAGATTTCCGTGAATTTTCATGGCTTCGGAAGTCATTGAAATAACTGTCTCCGCAATAAAGTCAAGACAATACAAAGCAATGTTTTCAGGACATTCACCGTCGTCAAGCATTTTACGGCACTTGTTCTCAAGTCCCGAAAGACAACAGTCTGTCCCCTTTATAACGGCTCTTACTTTATATTTCTTATCTGAATTACCGGCAAGATTTTCCAGTTGCAGACCGCATGGGAATTTCAGTCCAAGCATTAACCCCACACGGTCAACTGCCTGTCCTGCCTTTAAATCAAGTGAAGTACCGATTTCCGATATTTTCAGAATATCATTTCCGTCAGATTCACAAAGCAAACAGTCTGTTGTGCCACCGCTGACATGAAAAGCAATAAATTTTTCCTTTACAAGTTCAAGCCTGTCCGCAGAATAAAGTGCGGCAAGAATGTGTCCGACCTGATGGGAAGTGGAATAAAAATGCATCTTTCCAACCGCAGACAATGAACGTGCAACCCCCTCACCGCAAAGAAAACACGGCATATATGAACTGTCTGTATTTCTCGGACGTGCGGACGCTGAAACTACAGACGGCTTTCCGAGAGAATTTTCGGAATAAAGCCTTTCAATCATTTCAGGCAGTTGTTTTGTATGATGAAAAACAGCGTCACTTTGTCTCAGACCAAGTTCACCGTCCTTTACAGGCAGAAGCTTTTTAGACTGGTAAATCCTGTTTTCATCACTTACATAGACCGCCACCGACGTTGTATAGTTGCTTGTGTCAACTCCAAGAAACTCAGGCATCTTTGTTTTCTTCCTTTTTGGAATCACGTGAAAATGCACCTAAAACGCCGTTGATAAACGAAATATCTTCGGGATATGCGTAAATTTCCGCAAGATTTACTGCTTCGCTTATAGCAACGTTTACAGGTGTTTTGTCGTCATGGATTGATTCAAACAAGGCAATTCTGAGTATGGCAAGATTCAGCTTTGAAATTCTTGATATACTCCTTGACTTGCTGTAAGCGGAAATAATTCCGTCAAGTTCTTCACGGTTTTCAATAGTCCCCTCAACGATTTTTTTAACATCGTCATTGACATTTATTTCTTCAATTTCCTCTGCAATGTCATAAAGTTCATTAACATCGTCATCACGCAGAAGCTGTTCAAAAACCAGCTTGAAAGCGTTGTCTCTTATTTCACGTCTTGTCATTTTAATTTCTCCTTTTAATCAAATACTGCTCCGCTTATTGTTACGTTTACTCTTGCCACAGGAATACCCGTCATGTTCTGAACATTTTCCTTGACGGATTTCTGAACCTCCTCAGCAACAGTGCAGGCCTTTTCTCCGCCTTTTACCTTGATTTCAACATCTATGGCGGCTACATCTTCAATCATACTTACATGAACAGGACCGTTTTTCTTAATCCTGCTTAATGTATTTATCTCACCGCTAAGACCTGCCACCCCTTTTACATCAAGGGTGGCAAGTCGTGTAACGGTAATTATAACATCATCTGATATCTTCAGTCTGCTGTTAACATTTTCCTGAACAACTTCCATTTTTCAACCTCCGTATCTTTACATAATTTTTTTAATTTTTGTGTCTGTAACACCTCACTTTATATTATACCAAAAAAATTCAGTTTGTACAACTACTTTACTTCAAAAATTCTGATATTTTCTGCTGAAACTTCTGTTTCGTCAAGAATTATCTCTTTTATAGAGGCAGCCTGAGCCTTGTCAAGACCCTCTGTCTTGATTACAACTTTAGCTGTTTCGCCGTCAAGATAAGCAACGCAGTCATCAAAGCCCTGTGCTTTTATGAGAGATTCAATAGTTCCCTCTGATTCGATAAGCTTTGAAACTTCAACAGCGTCAAGAGCGTTCATGACCATTTCGTCCTCTGTTATGTCACCACCACCTATTATTGACTGCAATGTCTGTACGGCTGTATCACGGTTGTTCATCTTGTCAAGACGTGCCTGAGCGAAATAATCAGATGTATCTGCATTGACCGATTCTGTTTCTGCATTGACAAATTCCGTTTCACCGTAACTTACGGTATCGTTTTTGGCAGTAACTGTCTTTGTGTCGGTATCGTCCGAAATTTTCGGAGCTGCCGCATAGTTTATGTATACCGCTATTGCAAGCATGAGAGTGAGGCAGGTCATTATTATTTGTTTTTTTCCTATAATTACAGATGGTTTTTTCATAAATTTATCTCCTTTACCGTTTTAGTTTTGTTACATATATTTTTCCTGTCGGAATCCCAAGAGCAGCCGAAACTGCCCTGTAAATCTGTTCCTGCACCGCAGGACTGTCAAATCCGCTGCACGCAATTACCGCACCCGTTATTACAGGAGTTTCAACTGTCTCAATAAGTGCAGACTTGTCACTTCCTCCGCCAATCATCACATATTTTCTTTCCTCCTCCGTCTTGTTTTCAGATTTGCTTCTTCTGCCTTCGGTTGCATAAACGTATCTTTCATCACTTCCAACCGTAAGGTACACTTTCACATCACCTGCTCCGTCTATACTGCCCAAAAAGTCCTCAAGCCGTTTTTCTGTTTCACTGCGGTAATCTTCTGCACAAAAAATCTCCTGAACGGCATTACTTTCCAACTCGTCCGTTTTCTTCTTTTAAGGCCCAAGCGATGATATACTTATCAGTAAAACA